>JANXME010000075.1 GCA_025354785.1 Actinomycetes bacterium
CATCGCGATGTCCGCCCCATCGTTAATTTCCTCTCCACGCAAATGAACCAATTTGCACTGGATGAAAATTATGAACATGCCGCCCAAATTCGGAACCAATTGGGCGCTTTTTTGCGCGGTGTTTCTCGGGGAACTCGGATACGTTCGATCACGCGCATTCCAGAGTTGATTGTTGCCCGTTCTATTTCCGCAGGTGAAGAGAGAATCCAATGGGAGTTTATTTGTATTCGCTATGGAAGGTTGGCTGGTAGCGCGTTGTCAAGGCCCGAAGTTGAAATTCGTCAAACTTTAGATTCATTGCGCTCCACCAGCGAAGTGGTGGAAAACTCCGAACTCATTTTGCCTGCCTCCACCTATGAAGAGGTGGAAAAAATTCTCAATTATTTAGAAGGCGAAGGAGTTCGTCTTGTCTCAATAGACGGCGAGTGGTCGCTGCCTATCTTTGGAGCCAGCAGCGCACTCAATTCATTGGAAAAAGTTCGTAACCGAGATCAGGTGAGCGCCAATTTTTGGCTAAGTTCAATCCAGCGAGCCAATAATTGATTGGCTGCACCTGAATCAATCGCTCGGCTAGCGGCAAGAACGCCAGCAGAAATGCGTTCTATCGGAGGCTTGGAGAAATCGCCGTTAAAGGCGGCGATCGCCGACGCTGCATTTAGCACAATGGCGTCGCGTGGCGCTCCATGTTCTCCGGCAAAAATCGCTTTTGCTATCCGCGCATTTTCGCTCGCATTGCCACCTTGTAAATCCGAAAGAGAGGAGTATGAAATCCCAAAATCTGTTGGATCAATCTTCGAACTTTCCACCTCTTTGTTGCCTATCGTTAGAACTGTCGTGCTAGTTGTCAAAGTAATTTCATCTAGCCCATCATCGCCTCTGAAGAGAAAGCCATCAAGGCCTCGATCTGCCAGCACCTGGGCCATGATCGGCAACATCCGATCATTTGCCACCCCAATTGCCGCAGCCTGCGGCTTTGCGGGATTGGCAAGTGGTCCGAGAATATTGAAGACCGTTGGAACTCCCAACTCTTTACGCGATGGTCCAGCAAATCTCATGGCGGGATGAAAAACTGGCGCAAAACAGAAGCCAATTCCCAACTCCTCCACGCATTTCTCAATTAACCCTCCATTAAGATTTATTGCAACCCCAAGGCTCTCAAGCAAATCTGCCGCACCCGAAAGGGATGTTGCGGCTCGGTTTCCATGTTTAACGACGCGAGCGCCAGCGGCGGCGGCCACGATTGCCGAAGTAGTTGAAATATTTATTGTGTGAGCAACATCCCCGCCGGTGCCCACGACATCCACAGCGCGTCCTTCAATCGAAATGGGTGCGGCGTGGTCAAACATTTCTTCTACTAAAGCGCCAACTTCCTGGGCTGTCTCCCCTTTTGCTTTTAAGGCTAAAAGGAAAGATTTGATCTGGTGCGAATTTGCCCGATCTTCTAAAATTTCTTTCATGGCGCCTCGCGCCTGAGATGTTGAGAGATCTCGATCTGCCCCCAGATCTTCAAGGATTTTCTCCCAAGCAAAAATTTGTTCTTCCACTAATCTTCCAATTACATCTTCAATTGCATGAATTATTAGTTTGCAATGGAAATCACTCGGGCCCTTATTAAATTGGCGGCCGCGGTGGCAAAAGAAAAGGGATCGATTGGATGCTGAACGGTGGCATCTGCCCGCGACCAAGTTGCCAACCAGGCATCATCGGCTCTGGCGATCAAAAGCAAAACTGGAGGGGAGTTAAATACCTCGTCCTTAATTTGACGTGCAATTCCCATTCCACCTTCTGGAACGGCTTCCCCATCAAGGATAATCAGGTCGATTCCCGTGGGGTTTTGATCAATGTATGCATGCAGCGCCTCCCCCGTAGCAAATTCGTGAATGGCGTTGTCTCCAAAATCTGCGCCGATCTGCGGGCCAAGGGCGGCGCGAGCTGCACTGCGGACCGCCACATCGTCTGAATAGATCAGGATTTGGACGGGAGATGAGTCGTGAGCCATGGAGGTGAGTCTAATATCCTCGGACTAACCGCAGCGCCGGCCAGGATCGTCTAAAAACCCCTTTTTTTCCAGTAGTGACATGT
>JANXME010000080.1 GCA_025354785.1 Actinomycetes bacterium
TAATTTCTTATTAATCACATCTGCAGGCAAGCGCTTTGAAACATCTAGAAAGACGCCGCCGTGGACCGTACCTCGACCGGCTTTGACTTCGGAATTGATCGCACGAGCAACTTCGTCACGTGGCAAAAGTTCAGGAGGTCGGCGATTGTTCGTCTGATCGTTGTACCAGCGATCTGCCTCTTCTTCGGTATCTGCATATTTATCTTTGAAGACTTCTGGAATGTAATTAAACATGAATCTGATTCCATCTGTGTTAGTCAGGACTCCACCATCTCCACGAACAGATTCCGTCACTAGCAAACCACGCACTGATGGTGGCCACACCATACCCGTGGGATGGAACTGTACAAATTCCATATCTACAAGATTGCCGCCCGCTTTTAGGGCGAGTGCATGCCCATCTCCGGTGCCCTCCCAGGAATTGCTGGTTACTTTAAATGATTTACCAATTCCGCCGGTTGCAATCACCACTGCAGTTGCCGCGAAAAGTACTTCCTCTCCGCTTTCACGCCAATAGCCATAGGCGCCGGCGACTTTGCCGTTCTCTTTCAAGATTTCGGTAATTGTCAGTTCGGAGAAAACCTTTAAATGACTCTCCGCACTCCCATGCTCCTTGGCATCCTTTTGTTGTAGCGCCACAATGCGCTGCTGCATGGTGCGAATTAACTCCAAACCTGTCCGATCACCAACATGTGCCAAACGCGGATATTCATGACCGCCAAAATTGCGCTGACTAATTTTGCCTTCTTTGGTGCGATCAAAGAGCGCGCCCCATGCCTCGAGTTCCCAGACGCGATCTGGCGATTCTTTAGCGTGCAATTCAGCCATTCTCCAATGATTTAAGAATTTACCTCCGCGCATGGTGTCTCGAAAATGCACCATCCAGTTATCGTCAGAGTTCACATTTCCCATGGAGGCTGAAACGCCACCCTCAGCCATAACCGTGTGTGCTTTGCCAAAGAGCGATTTACAAATAATCGCCACCCGCAACCCTGCCTCGCGCGCTTCTACGGCAGCACGCAGACCCGCTCCGCCTGCCCCAATTACAACGACGTCGTATGTATGGCGCTCTAATTCGCTCATCAAAATCTCCTTAGAAGAAGTAGAGATTGGTAATGGATCCGGAGGCGACAAAGCGAATATATACATCGCTAAGCGCTACCCCAAAGAGTGAAATCCAGGCAAACATTGGATGACGATGGTTGAGAATTGATACCCAAGTCCAAAGTTTGTAACGCAATGGATGCTTGGAAAAGTGACGTAACCGTCCACCGATCGTGTGGCGACACGTGTGACAGGAAGCTGAATAGAGCCAGAGCAACGTCGCATTTATGAGAAGGACCAACGTGCCAACGCTCATATGTCCCCATTGGCCTTCACTATTTCGAAATGCCAAGAAAGCGTCAATGGTAAGTATTACATTGAAAACTAAACCTGCAAAAAAGAAATAGCGATGGCCGTTCTGCAAAATAAGAGGGGCCTTAGTCTCACCTGAATATGTCGAGTGAGGTTCAGCGACGGCGCAAGCAGGTGGTGACTGCCAGAATGATCTGTAGTAAGCCTTACGGTAGTAGTAACAACTCATCCGTAAACCGAGTGGAAAGATTAAAATAAAAAGCGCCGGTGATATCGACATTCCGAAGAGCACTGCGGTTCCGAAGGGACGTCCCAGAAGTGAGGCTCCATCTGGACATCCCGATGTTAAACAAGGTGAATAAAAGGGTGAGATTAAAGGTTCTGAGAAGTAGAACTTGGCTTCAAAGGCGCGAAAGGTTGCGTAGATTATAAAAGAGACTAGTACGGCGACGGTGATCGCAGGTTGTAGCCACCAACGATCGGTCCGCAAAGTTCGCTCGGAAATCTTTGCGCGCGTCGATGTAAAAACTCCAGACATACGCTTCTCTCCCTTGTCTATAAAGCACTGCCGAGTTAGGCGCCCAGCCGACCAGACTTCGATTCTTCAATGATAGGGAGAAGTTTCGCGCCCTTGGAGGTGCTTGGCTAGGCGTTTTCTATCCTTTAGGGCTATGAAATGAGCCACAATTGCAAGGTATTAGGCGCGCAACACAAAGAAGAAAATGAGCGGAGGGCGAGGGATTTGAACCCTCGAAGGTTTCCCTTGCCGGTTTTCAAGACCGGTGCACTCGGCCGCTATGCGAGCCCTCCGCGGCGTAATCTACCTGAAGTCGGGCTAGGCAGGAAGTTGAAGCAACTGCTCAATGATTTGAGCAACTCCGTCTTCAGCAATATCTGGAGCAATATTAGTTGAATAACTTTTCCCGTCAGGATGGCCATTTGCCATTGCATAAGATCGCCCCGCCCACGCCAACATAGAGAAATCATTGGGATTATCTCCGAAAGCCACGCAATCCTTTGCCGCAATTCCTAACCGACCTGCCATCGTCGCCAAAGTGGAACCTTTAGATACTCCCAAAGCTGAAATCTCCAATAGTGAATCATTGGCATTTGAGTGAGTAACTGTCACCAAACCATTTAGCTCGAGCAGCGCGATCTCCAACATTTCATCCGCGGTTAGCTCTTGTTCGGAACAGCGGGCCAGCATTTTTAACGCCGGCTCCGTGATCATCGTCTCGATACGATCTACACCGATGTTGTCTAAGCCAACATCCCATCGCGGAATATAGGCTTTTTCTCTGTGAAAGTAACGATGGTTTTCCACGGCAAATGAAACTTGCGGAATCGATTTACGAAGTCGAGCGACACTTTCAAACTGCGCTTCCACGCTTAGGAGCCACTCCTCCACCACTTTGTCTTCGTTCATGTCATATAACATCGCGCCATTTCCGCAGATAGCAGTGCCAAAACCGAATGCCTCGCGAATCTCTGGCATCCAGCGAGGAGGTCGACCAGTGACAAAGAAAATTTCAATCCCTAATTCATGCGCTTTGCGAAACGCGTCGATTGTTCGTTGTGTTATTTCACCGTAGTGAGCGACGATAGTGCCATCTAAATCTGTTGCAATTAACTTCGGGCGTAAGCTCACACCAACTCAAATCGCGTTGTGCCCAGGAATGGTTGGAGCGCGGCGGGTACATTCACCGTGCCATCGGCATTCTGATGATTTTCCAATATGGCAACGATCATCCGTGGGATCGCAACGAGAGTTCCATTAAGAGTGGCAAGGGGGGAGACGCTATCCCCATCTCGCATCCGAATATTTAAACGACGGGCTTGAAATTCCATGCAATTAGAAGTACTAGTTACTTCGCGATAGGCACTTTGTGTTGGAATCCAAGCCTCGCAATCGAATTTTCGAATCGCGCTCGATCCCAAATCGCCAGACGCAACATCAATAACTCTAAATGGAATCTCCATCGCATTAAGAAAATCTTTCTCCCAATGGAGAAGCCTCTGATGCTCCTTTTGCGCATCTTCGACTCGACAAAAGGTGAACATCTCCACCTTGTCGAATTGATGAACCCGAATTATTCCACGGGTATCTTTGCCATAGGTGCCTGCTTCGCGCCGGAAGCAAGTTGAATAGCCTGCGTAACGCAACGGCAATTTATTGGATTCGATTATCTCGTCCATGTGATAGGCAGCCAAAGGTACTTCACTGGTGCCCACCAAATAGAATTCATCTCTTTCCAAATTAAAAACATTTTCGGCCGCTTGACCCAAAAAACCCGTACCTTCCATCGCGGGAGCTTTTACCAGCGCAGGGGTAATCATGGGAACGAAACCAGCATGAACCGCGCTGGAAATCGCATAGTTCACGAGGGCAAATTCCAAAAGCGCGCCGACGCCGGTCAGATAATAGAAACGAGGGCCGGAAACCTTTGCTCCGCGCTCGGTATCTATTGCGCCCAACAATTTACCTAACTCGACATGATCGCGTGGTTCGAATCCAGCCTGCTTGAAATCACGTGGTTTGCCAATATGTTCTAGGACGACAAAGTCCGCCTCACCACCAATTGGCGCAGCT
>JANXME010000131.1 GCA_025354785.1 Actinomycetes bacterium
GCCTGCGATGGAATCATGATCTGTAATTGCAAGGACTGACAGACCATTTATGAGAGCTTGATTTACTAATTCGCGCGGAGAATCGGTGCCATCGCTACACGTTGTGTGGGCGTGCAAGTCGATCATATTAGGACGACTTCATCGGGACGAGTGCGCAAGACAACCAGACCGCATCCAATAAGAATAAATGCAATTCCCGGAATTACTCCAAGCGCCGGACTTTGGTTCAACCACCAAAGAGCGAGCAGCGAACTCACTGGAACTTCAAAAAAAATAATTAGTGAAACTATGGCTGGAGATACTCGCTTGAGAGTTGAGTTGAACATTGTGTGACCCAGAATTTGAGCGCCTAAAATTAGTCCGGCTAGAATCCACCAATCGCGCGCGGCGAAATACCAAATTTGCGTCTGGGAGATAAAAATAATTGGAAAGACAGTTAAGGCACAAACTAGGTAGCAAATACTGGTGTAAGTAGTGGTCTCTAAATGCTCCTGCGCCTTCGAGCCCGCCATCATGTATAACGCGGCCAGCGATGCTGAAATCAGGGCAGCCAGGTCGCCTTCGAATGACTTTAGCGAAATGTGTAAATCCACGCCTGAGACCAAGAGAACTCCCGCAAAACTCACCGCCATCCCTAACCAGGCGCGCGAGGGGATATGTCCACCCAAGAGCTTCACAAAAATCGCCGCAAATATCGGCTGCAGCGCAACCATTGCGGTACCGGCTGCCACGCTGGTCCATCGCATCGCTAGGAAAAAACATATGAAGTGCAATGCCAGCAATACTCCCGCGGAGGCCGACCAGAGCAAGCCAGTCTTTTCTCGCCATTGGCGATGTCGCAGGGCAAAGGGAAGTGTCAAGAGCGCGCCACCTAAATTTCGCCAGAAAATCAGAGTGGTTACGGGCATTGCGCTAAGGGCGATAAGTGGGCCTGATGTGCCAATACCAAGTATTCCAATACCAAGGCGCGCCAAATCTGGGCGGGCAGGAATTGCGGTGTGATTATCTCGCGAGTGAGAAGGTTGAGAGTTTGCCATTAAGCAAATCCCAGCGGCACTCCGACCAAAGATTTCTTGCGAACGATTAGTTGATCACATATTTCATTAATAGCAATTGATGCCGGTGATGTCGGATCGACAACCACTATCGGAGTGCCACTATCTCCTCCGGTTCGCAACTCGGGATTAAATGGCACCTTTCCAAGAAGTGGCACGTCGGCCCCCACTAAAAGCGAGAGTCGTTGCGAAGTTGCCTCGCCCCCACCGGTTCCAAAGAGCGAAATAATTTCGCCACAATTAGGACAGGCCATATCCGACATATTTTCAATAACGCCGATCAAGTGTTGCTTTATTTGATGAGCAATGCGACCGGCCCGCTCGGCCACTTCGGCAGCTGCGATCTGGGGGGTCGTGACCACGATTATTTCAGAAGCGGGAACAAGTTGGCCAAGGGAAATGGCGAGGTCACCAGTGCCAGGTGGAAGATCAACAAAAAGTAGATCAAGATCGCCCCAATAGGCATCACTGAGCAATTGCTCCAATACTTTGTGCAGCAAAGGCCCGCGGTACGCGACCGCGTCGGAGCGTTCCGGTTTGAACATCTCCATCGAGACGGTCTTAACGCCAAAAGATTCCAATGGAATGAACATTTGATCAATCGCGGTCGGGCGTTGACCAATTAACCCCATTAGGCGCGGAATGGAATGGCCGTACACATCAGCATCCAAGATACCCACGCGCAGTCCACGTGCTGCCGCTGCTACTGCCAAATTTGCCGTTAGAGAAGATTTACCAACTCCCCCTTTACCAGATGCAATACCAATCACGCGCGTGATGGAATCGGGTTGTGCGAAGGGAATGAACTTTTCCCGTCCATTTCGAAGGACCTTCTTAACGTTGTTGCGTTGCTCCTCAGACATAAAACCAAATTCCAACGAAACTTCGCGAACTTCGGGTACTGATAAGAGCGCCGCCGTAACATCGGTACGCAAGCGATCTTGCATTGGGCAGCCCGAGATTGTGAGCAGTACCTTTACTGAAGCCAGACCATTGGAGAATGCAACGCTATCTATCATCCCCAACTCTGGCAGAGCGCGATGGAGTTCAGGGTCTTGCACTTTGCTAAGAGCCAAATCAATTTGTTCAATAACTGTCATAACAAATCCGGATCAATTTTCACAACGGGCTTAGGTAGTTCGTCCTTTTCATTTGATCCATCCATAACATCTGCCAATTGCTTCTTAATAAAGGTCTTTGGATTTAAATCCGAAGGTTGCAGATTTTCAAACCCTGGTCCTAAGTTCTCCCGCAGCTCTTGCGTAGCAGTATGAGACATTTTCTGAATCCTGCGCACCAATGATGCAGCTTCGGAAGCCAATTTCGGCAATCGTTCAGGGCCGACCAAAATTAGCCCAAGGATCGCTAAACCAATGATTTCGCCCGCCCCAATATCAAAGAACATGAGCTAAGCCTACCTGTACCAAAAATTAATCGGCAGCCACCAGCGACACGCTTGCCGTTCTGAGCTCCCCTGCGCGCAAGTAGGTTACTTCGACTTTGTCCCCAACATTTTTGGCGCGGACTGCCACGATTAATTCGTCGGCGTTAGAAATCACCTTTCCATCAAATTTGGTAATAATGTCGCCAATCTCTAACCCTGCCCGTTCGGCTGGTCCACCCGCCCTAATCGCACCTTGTGCATCAGAGATCTTGGCACCGGCTCCTTTAAAATTGCGGTCAATCGAAATGCCCATGATCGGGTACGTGGCCTTGCCATTCTTAATCAACTGATCCGCGGTCTTGCGCGCCTGATTTATTGGAATTGCAAAACCAAGACCGATAGAACCAGATTGACTACCGAATGAACTTCCCAGAGATGCTATTGCAGAGTTCACGCCAATAACTGCTCCAGTAACATCAACAAGTGGCCCGCCCGAATTACCAGGGTTGATGGCAGCATCTGTTTGCAGCGCATTAATAAAGGAGCTCTCTCCGGCCGAGTCACCCGCCGTGACGGCCCGATTCTTGGCGCTAATGATTCCTGAGGTAACGGTGCCCGACAAACCCAACGGAGATCCAATTGCAATCACCGCATCGCCAACTTGCACCTTATCGCTGTCGCCAAATTGCAGAGCCGAAAGCCCAAGCGCTGCGATCTTAATAACGGCCAAGTCGTATGAAGTGTCACGCCCCACGATAGTGGCGCTGTAAGTCTTACCATTGTTCAAAGTCACCGTTAACGAACCGCCGTTAGTCGCTCCATCAACTACGTGATTGTTAGTGAGGATATAACCACTGCTTTCAATTATGAATCCAGATCCGGTTCCGCTTCCGCTGGATGTGTTTGTCGCTATCGAAACAACCGAGGGCAGCACCCTTCCAGCAATTCCGGCTACCGAATCGGCTTTTCTTTCAACCGAGCTCGTCGAGGAAACTAAATTAACGCGATGGCCCAGAACGGTATTACTACCCGTGATATTGCCGACTGCGCTACCAACTACACCTGCCACCACCGCCAGAATAAGCGCTGAGCCAAGCGGAACTTGAGACCTTTTCGGTTTTGCGCTTGGTTCTTCCCACCAAGCATGCGCCTGGGGTCGCGATTGCCCTTGTCCAAAAGGTGAACTCATTCTTACTCCTTAGCGATTGGAACTTATGCGATATTCAATAACTTTTATCCGAGAAAATGATGAGAGTAAACTTCCAGATTCCAGAGAGTGGCTCAACGCTTAGTAGCAACCAGAACACCGTCGCCGGCAAGAGATAAAGTGCTCACCCAAAGTGCTGGTGAAGACTTTATTGCCTTGCCCACTTCACGACGGGCGATGGTATGAGGATCTCTTTGCGCCGGATCATTTACCTTAGCCCCACCAAAAAACGTATCTATAGCGAGCACCCCGCCCGAGCGCAGAATACGGTGAGCCTCCTCGACCGCGACTGCTAAATCTTCTGGGTCATTTCGAAGAACCACTAAATCGTAAGCGCGATCCGTCAATTTACTTAATACGTCCATAACTGGATTGGTGATCAATCTAAAACGTTGCGAAGAAATTTCGTCATCGGCAAAGGCTTGACGGGCAATTCGAGCGTGCTCGGCCTCGGCATCAATAGATGTAAGGGTTCCGCTCTCTATCATTCCACGCAGCAACCAAATACTTCCTGCCCCAGAACCCGTTCCGACTTCAACAACTGATTGGGCCGAAATCAGATGTGCTAAAAATCGTAAAAGTGAACCTGTACCTGGGGAAATATCTCGAGCGCCAACTTCAAGGCCGCGCGCTCGCGCTCGCGCCAACACATCATCTTCTGCAATGAAATTCTCAGCGTAGGAGTGCATATCTGTTTTCAAGATAAACCTGCAATCCAATCAATCAGTAGTCGCACTCCAAAACCAGTGCCGCCCTTGGAGTATTCGCCGGCATCGCTCTCGCTTCTGCCTGGACCTGCAATATCCAAGTGGACCCACTTTCTCCGCCCCACAAACTTCTCCAAATATAGTGCAGCGGTAACCGAGCCTGCCGAAAACTTAGCAGCGCTAGCATTGTGATTAAGATCGGCAACGTCACTATCGAGGGACTTCACATAATCATCAATTAGCGGCATGTGCCAGACACGATCACCAGAGGTCTCTCCCAGCGCTGATAATTTCTTCGCCAGTGTCGCATCCCTTGTGTACATCGCGGCATATTGTCGACCTAACCCCAACGTTGCCGCTCCTGTAAGTGTTGCTATATCGACCAAATAATCAGGGTTCAATTTTGCGTCCGCATATGCTAATCCGTCGGCCAAAACCAGCCTGCCCTCAGCATCAGTATTGATAATCTCCACAGTGGTTCCGCCGTATTGCGTAATAACATCACTTGGACGTTGGGAAGTAGCAGATAGCGAGTTTTCAGCGCACATCAAAAGCGCGGTAACGCGAACCTTTGGTTGAATCTGCGGAAGCGCGCTTATTGTTGCTAAGACTGCTGCTGCCCCGGCCATATCACTCTTCATCGCAATCATGAGATCGTATGGTCGCTTTAAAGAGATTCCACCGGTATCAAAGGTAATTCCCTTTCCTACCAAAACCACGTGTGGCCAACTCTGCGACCCGCGTGGCGCGTAGGAAATTTCAACCATCCGTGGTCCGGGCTTTGGTGAAGACCCACCGACGGCGAGCAGGCCACCGAATTGTGTCAACTCTTTTCCCGCCAAAATCTTCACTTTCAAGCAAGCATCTCTATCCAACTTCTTGGCCTGCGCCGCCAACCAAGCCGTAGTTTTTATATTGGATGGGGTGTGAATGAGTTCGCGAGCCAACCAAACGGCTTTGCCGATTACATTGGCACTTTCAATATCCGCAACGCAGTTATCAGTTAGATACCACTTCCCGCGCAATTGCCGCTTCTGGCCAGTTTTCATATTCCATTGGAAGGCACCAAGCAACATCGCCAGGGCATGCGCTCGAATCCCCTTCTGCGAGGTCACTGCAGCATTGAAAAGAGACTTCTCACTGGGTCGCATTTTCCTACCGAGGGCGGCGCCGGCCAATCTCAAATCGCCGAGAGTCTGCTTGCCCAATCCGATGAAAATTACCCGCTCACATTTTACGCCAGGGGCAGATACTGGAATTTCATAAATTTCGCCCGCTCTTGCGCTGGGCGCAAAGAAAGAAAGTTCGTCGGCGAATACGAGACCCAATTCAATTTCGATTTCGCGCGCAAGTTTTTTTGATTCCGGGAAAGTGACTAGACCTTCGCTAGAAATTACGAAGCCAAGAGCTAAATAATCAACGCCCAGCGCCGATGAAAGTTCTATCGACCGAGTAAGCAGGGTTGGAATTGCCATAATCTGGCTGGTGCGCGCAGATTACTTTTTTACAAGAAGTGCAGCTGCAGCATGTAGCGCGCTTCCCAAATTGGAAGCCTCTTCGCCATTGAGTTCGACTACTAGTCGTCCGCCACCTTCTAGGGGAATCCGCATTACGAGAGATCGGGCTTCCTTGGTGACCTCCATGGGTCCATCACCGGTTCGAGGTTTCATCGCTGCCATGTATCCAGCTCCTTTTCGCTTCTCCAACCAAGCCCCAGCCCATTTCAGGCCAACGCACCGCACCTGTTAGGGGGTAAGTTCTAAGTATCTCGCATTTAGCGCCACCTATGAAATTGACGCCTAATTTCCCATCCATTGGGTCAGGTGAGCACGACCAGAGCTAATAATGACTAATACGGCCCGTTCCGGTACGGACAAGGTCAAGGCTATTTGAGTCACGGAATAGGAACGTAGGTAAAACATGGTCAGAATTATCCGTTCCTCTTCGGGCAAGCTGGCCAATAATTGCGCCAAGGTTTGCTCACTCATGTGGGCAAGGTTACCGCTTACCTATAGCCCCGCTTCAAGGAGCGCTTCTTCAACACTGGTGCACCAACGCAATAATTCTCGTTGGCCAGGCTTCATAAAGCCATGCATTTCTAGATGATCAAGTAAATCTTTAAGCGGTGCAAAAATGCCAAATGGATCCAAGACAATTACCGGCTTATTGTGGAATTTCAAAAACCTACCCACCCATATTTCAAATAGCTCCTCCAATGTACCTGGGCCACCAGGCATTGCGATGAAAGCATCGGAGAGCTCCTCCATTTTTCCCTTTCGCTCGCGCATTGAAGAAACAATATACAATTCATGGCTATCGTGATCTGCAAATTCAATATCGACCAACATTTGGGGAATGACGCCGATAGAAATACCGCCTTCACTGCGCACCCCACGTGCAACCGCGCCCATCATGGAAATATGGCCACCACCTGAGACCAATTCCCAATTTCGCTTTCCAATTTCTCTTCCAAGGTCTTGAGCCAAATCGATGTACTTTTGATCAATCGTGGGCGAAGAGGAGCAAAAAACCGCAATACGCATTTGCTTAGGATACGGGCTACCCTTGACCTATGTCGCTTCCTGCCCGCCACGCCTTTGGCTACGGCATCGCAACCACAACCTATGGTGGAGCCATCCTCGATACCTGGTTCCCCGCGCCATCGTTGGGAGAGATAACTAAAACCGATCCAGGATTTTCTAAATCGCTGCTTGGTAAAGATGAAATTAGAGAGGTGGTGCGCGAAGTTGTGCAAGTCGAAATTGAATTGGATGAAGCTCCAAAAGACGTTTCCGATGCTTATCTACGGCTTCACTTACTTTCACATCGCTTGGTGCAACCGCATAACCTCTCACTAAATGGCATATTTGGAATTCTCAATAACGTCGTCTGGACAACGCATGGACCTTGCGCTGTTGATGGCTTTGAGACTACTCGGGCGCGATTGCGCGGTACTTATGGGAGCGTCAATGTTTTGAGTGTGGACAAATTTCCACGGATGGTGGACTACGTTATGCCAAGCGGCGTGCGAATTGCGGATGCTGACCGAGTCCGACTTGGCGCGCACTTGGCGCCCGGTACAACAGTTATGCACGAAGGTTTTGTAAATTTTAACGCTGGCACGCTCGGTGCTTCTATGGTGGAGGGACGAATTTCATCTGGCGTTATGGTTGGCGATGGTTCCGACATTGGTGGCGGGGCTTCAATTATGGGAACGCTAAGTGGCGGCGGCAAAGAAGTAATTTCTATCGGTAAGAATTGTTTACTGGGCGCAAATTCCGGACTGGGTATCTCCCTTGGAGATAACTGCGTAATAGAAGCCGGAACTTATATAACAGCAGCGGCCAAAGTTAAACTTCCCGATGGCGAAATCGTCAAGGCTGGCACGCTCTCCGGTGCCAGCGATTTACTCTTTCGCCGAAATAGTCAGAGTGGAAATTTGGAAGTTGTCATGCGCAGTGGAACTTGGGGTGGCCTAAATTCTGTACTCCACGCCAATTCCTGAGAAAGTAACTTAGGACTTATCTGCTTTATTAGGTGATGTTGCGATCGGGGTCGGCGTGCTGCTCTGGGCAGGTGGGGCAGAAATAATCTGAGGAATTAGTAAGTCAAACCAAGTTGATGGCAATTTACTTCGGCTGCGAAATACTTCACCTTTCAACTGCGCGGTCTGGCCCGTGCTGGATGTGGCCAAGACAAAAGCTGCTGTGCCACTTGCATTCTTGGCGGTAACGCGAATATCGATTACATCCGGCAAGAGAAAAATAGTCGCGGCCAACCCTTGCGTAATCGCGCGCTCCCAGTGCGCATAACGCGAGTTGAAAACAGGATCCAAACTCCATGGATCAGGAACGCTCAAGGCATAGCCCAGCGAAGTGCCCCAGGCGCTCTGTGCTGATTCAGTCTGACCACCCGAAGATGAAAAGTAGTAGGCACTTATCGGCAAAGAGTTATATAAAATTACATATCCAGACGTGTCATCGGCAGAAGTTGAAGTGACCGCTGCTTTCCACAATTTTCCATATTTAGCTTCATTCACCTTGGCATTTCCAACAAAAGCTTGATCCTGCGAAGAGCCATATATATCGCAATCACATGCCGTCTTCATGGAACCGGCTTTATTTAGCGCGTAGGTGCGAGACGCAATTACCTGCGCTTGCATTGCGGCCAGAGGCCAGGAAGAAGGAACTTCGCTTATCCCCCACAGATACTCATCATGCAAGCGAACGGTATTAGTCAGCTCAATTCGATATCCCAACCCTGCAGCTTTGACTACCTTCACTTGAATTTGTCCATCCCTATATTTGCTAGTACTGGCTCCGCTCTTTACAGCTACAACCGCATTTGCACCGGCTAAATATCTGGTACCGCTCCATCTGATAGTCCAACTTTTGCCACTTGGCAAAGCTTCTATACCTCCGCCCAGAGTTGTGACGTTGGGAAAGAGTAAATTTCCTAAGAGAGTGAAGGCCAATGAATCTTTCACACGTAAAGTTTTGATCGGTGCTATTCCTACCTCATCTTTAATGTCTCCGCTAAAAATCTGAATCTCTCCCAAAGTTGAATCTGATCTGAGAGTGAAGCCGGTGAGCAAGTGGCCGATATTCACGCGCATATTGATTTCATCGTGAACTGGCTCCACGGTAACTCCCGTGTAGTAATACTCTAAAATCTCACTAGCAGATTTGCCCTCCAGAGCTTGGGCTCTAGCTCCAATTTGGCTCATACCAACGCCATGTCCATAGCCTGAACCGACAAAGGTGAAACTTGGCGGAATGTCTGCAGCGAAAATTGGAGCTGCTCCGCTAAATAGAACTCCAAATAGTATTGGGGGAAGGAGGAATAGGCGCTTAAACATCCTCATTGATCGCAGCGCTCTTCCCGACCTTCAAAAATTTTTCATAGGCATCAACGACTTCGTTTGGCTCGCCGCGCTGTATTAGGGTGCCTTTATGTAGCCATGCAACTTCATTACAGACGCCGCGAATCGTTCCCAGACCATGGCTTACTAAAATTAGAGCGCGCGCATCGCTGCGTAATTCTTTTATCTTATTTAAGCTCTTCTCTTTAAATTTTGCATCTCCTGTGCTGAGGGCTTCATCCACTATTAAAATGTCCGGCCTCACAGTGACAGCTACAGAGAAACCCAATCGAGCGAACATTCCACTGGAATATGTGCGCATCGGAGCCTCAATCGCATCTCCAAGTTCTGCGAAATCAGCGATCTCTTCAAAATGCGCTTCAATCTCTTTACGAGACATACCTGCTGCTAAACCACCCAACTGCACATTCTCACGTCCCGATAGCGCGGGATTAAAACCCACTCCCAGAGCTAATAAGGTGCTCACTTTTCCGTAAACCTCGACTCGGCCCTGGCTCGGCGGCAATATCCCAGAAATAACTCGCATTAGTGTGGATTTTCCCGCGCCGTTTGCCCCGACAACTCCTAGCACCGATCCATAGGGCACATCGAGCATCACATCATCTAACGCCCGTACGATTCGCGTGTGTTTGGTTCCTCGCCCCAGGGTACGAAGTCGCGCTTTTAGGGTCGGGCGTCGATCAATCGTGGTTGTATAAGTCAGACCAAGGTGTTGTACCGAGACAGCAAGATCACCTGGCTTGTGTTGGCTACTAGACGCGGACTGCAAAATCACGCTCCCTTGAGAGAAAATAATAAATACCAATTATTAGGAATCCGAGAGCCCAAGCCAGCCCCTGCAAGAGGCTTGCCATCTGTGGCGGCCGCGCATGTACCAAAGTGCGCGACCACGAATCCAAAATTGGGAAGAGTGGATTGAATACCTCGAATTTGCGAATCTCCGGTTTTAGCGCCGACACTTCATAGAGAATTGGAGAAAGGTATAACCAAGTGCGACTGAAGTATGGCAAGAAGTTTGCCACATCTCGAAAATATACATTCAAACATGAAATCAATATTGATAAACCTAGCGCCATCATTGCCGTAATCAATACGACTGGAATCGCCCACAACATTGCCCAGCCTAAAGGCAAGCCGATGATCGTTCGAATTACAAAAAAGACAACGACGGTAGGCAGAAAACGGATTAACGCAACTAAGGCGGCCGAGATTGGCAACATAATGCGTGGGAATGCGGTATTAAGAATCAACTTCTGGCCTTTAACGACGGATCTCGATCCTCCCGTTAAAGTATTGGCCACGAAATAAAAGAGGAAGAGACAGGCGGTTAAATGCGCGTATCTAACCTTGTCGCTATGGCCGCCAATTATTACTATCAACAAGAAATAGACACCCGAGAGAAGGAGAGGATTGATGATCAACCAAACCTGTCCAAAAACGGTATCGAAATGGCGCGAATGCAGTTCAGAGCGAGAATATTCGGAAATAAAGGATCTTCTAGCCCAAAGCGATCTCCAATATCGGCCAAGCGGTGGTAATCCAGCGCGGAAAGGTTCGTAAACCTCTACCGGCGCAACTCCTAATTTCTCCACTGCGACAGGCTACCGTAACCGCAGAACTTCAACTTGTTGGCGCCAGCGAACGCGGAGATGTAATAAATCCAGCGCCCCACGACATATGCATCGTCATCAAGATAAGCGGCAAGCGAAATCGCTCTTTCATACTTTTTCCGATTGAAAGTGCGGCGGCGATTAGAAAGAAAAGGTAGATCCCGGCTGGAATGAAATATAAATTGGATAGAAAGGTGCCTAAAATAAGCGAAAGCAGAGTCCCCATGAAGGCAAAAGGAGGCGCTAAATAGCGCAAATTTACTGTCCCTTCGTGGCGCCTGGTAACGACGCGGCGCCACCTTCCATATTCAAAATACTGTTTTGCTAGCCCGCGAAGCGTTGGGCGCGGTCGATAAGTCACCTGCAGTCGCGGATCAAAAAACACCACACCCCCGGCGCTGCGAAGTCGAAAATTAAGTTCCCAGTCTTGCGCTCTAGTAAATCTTTCATCAAAGCCGCCAATAGCAATGAGAGCTGCGCGATTAAAAACCCCTAAATAGACAGTATCTGCCGGACCTGCCGCGCCGCCGGTGTGAAAACGCGAAGCGCCAACCCCCAAAGCGCTGCGCATGGCGCGGGCCACCGCTTTTTCAAAAGGTGTAACGCCAACGGCCGCCATCTGACCGCCTACATTTACTGCTTTCGTCTCGTGCAAAAGATTCACTGCCGTCGAAATGTAATTTGCTGGAATCTCCGCGTGACCATCGACACGAACGATGGTCTGATACTTGCTGGTTGCAATAGCTAAATTTAGGCCCGCTGCAGTTCTTCCTGTGGGGCTTGCCACTAAAACAATTCGGGAATCTGCCGCTCGCAATTTCTCTGCTATCGCTTGCGTTTGATCTCGCGATGGACCAATTGCCAGTATCACTTCAATCAAACCTCGATAATCCTGAGAAAGAATGGCTGCCACAGTACGTTCTAAATATGCCTCTTCGTTTAAAACGGGCAAAATCACTGACACGCCGTCGATTTCACCTCCCCCCACTGGCGGTGCAGGAGGATTTAAGTTGGAAGAAGGTGTCATCACAATGCCTTCACGCTATCGCCCAAGTACGCTCTCCCTGTGAAATCACCACGCCAGGTTCGCATAATAACTTCCCTCTCACTTGGGGTGGTACTTGTATCTGCTTTCGCTTGGCTAACTTTGGGCCACGTCACCGGATCGCTGAAGAGGGTAGATGCATTTGCCGGGCTCAAAACGCGACCTGTTAAGGCATCCACGGCTGTCAACTATCTGCTGGTGGGTTCGGATACACGCGAGGGACTTACGCCTGCTGAGTTAAAGTCGCTAAGAGTTGGTAGTACAAAATCGGCCGCTGGAAAGCGATCGGACACAATTCTCTTGGTACATATTAGTAAGGCAAGAGATAAGGCAACTCTCATTTCTCTGCCACGCGATACCTATGTGGAAATACCAGAAAGAATAGATTCTAATGGAAAAACAGTTGCGGCCACTCACGCGAAATTGAACGCGTCTTTTAATTGGGGCGGGGCGCCACTACTTATCCAAGTCATTGAAGCGAAAACAAATTTGCGTATAGATCACTACATAGAAATTAATTTTGCGGGGTTCGCGCACATGGTCGACGCACTTGGTGGAATCCAAGTCTGCTCCAAAGTAAACATCAACGATCCTAAGAGCCACCTTGTAATGTCGGCCGGAGTTCACACGTTAAACGGGATCGAAGCACTTAAGTACGTGCGAACCAGAGATTTTGATGGCATGGGAGATTTGGGGCGAATGCAACGCCAACAGCAGTTCATGAGTTCGGTACTGCGCAAGGCAACGAGCTCGAGCGTTTTACTAAATCCACTCAAGCTTGTCGATTTCTTTAATGCGGCCATGTCAACGGTTCAAACGGATGCGCAATTAAATTCAGGCGATTTATTGACTTTGGTTAAACAGATGCGCAATTTATCGGCTTCTAAGATTCGGACATTGACCGTTCCGATCTCCAACGTCAATTTTTCAGCCTCTGGTTTGGGATCCACTGTGCTATGGGATCCCGTATTGGCACCTGAATTATTTCAGCGACTGCGAGATGACGTCGCCGTCGTCGATACCGTCATTAATGCTCCCACCACGACGGGATCGACCGGAACCAAGAAAGGCGTGGTGACTTCTTCCACAAAAGCCACACCAACGCCTACTGCAACCATTGTAGATAAATTCAATACCCGAACGGCCAGCGAGAACCCTTGCGGAGCGCTGAAATAAGGGCGCCCCTGCTCTTAGACTAGGGACTATGAAACTTCGCTTATCAGTAATCGGCACGGGCTATCTCGGAGTCACGCATGCAGCGTGCATGTCCTCCCTGGGGTTCGAAGTAGTCGGCGTTGATAACGACGAAAGTAAAATCGCCAAATTAAAGTCCGGAACCTTGCCTTTTTATGAGCCCGGACTCGAGATCTTTTTGCGCGACCAATTGGCCACGGGACGCTTAACTTTTTCTACACAATATTCCGCGCTATCTGAAGCCGATGTTCATTTTCTTTGCGTTGGTACCCCGCAGATGGAAAGCAGCTTGGCTGCAGATATGAGATTTGTTGAATCTGCTATCAAAGAGTTGGCAAACTTTGTCAAAGCCGGGGCGTTGATCGTAGGAAAGTCGACAGTGCCGGTTGGCACTGCACAAAAGTTACAGACTTTACTTGCCAGCTCCGCTTGCGAAGCAGAAATTGCTTGGAATCCAGAGTTTTTGCGAGAGGGATTTGCCATAGAAGATACCTTGCGACCGACTCGTCTGGTTGTCGGGGTAACAAGCGACCGCGCTGAGCAGATTCTGCGCGAGGTCTACGCCCAACTTCTAGAAATTGGCACGCCGTGGATCCGAGCCGACTTGCCAACTTCAGAATTGGTAAAGGTGGCCGCAAATTCCTTTCTGGCTACAAAAATTTCTTTCATCAATGCGATGGCCGAAGTTTGTGAAGCTGCGGGTGGTGATGTAACCGTCCTTGCTAACGCAATCGGCTATGACCCGCGAATTGGTCACAAATTCTTGCAGGCTGGAATCGGATTTGGGGGAGGGTGTTTGCCAAAAGATATTCGAGCCTTTATGGCACGGGCCCATGAGTTGGGTGCTAATCAGGCTTTGGAATTCCTGCGCGAAATCGATGCTATTAATTTGCGCGCTCGACAACGTGTAATTGATGTAGTTCGTAACTTTTTGGGAGAAGAGTTGAAAGGCCGACACATTTCTATACTGGGTGCTGCGTTCAAACCAGAGAGCGACGATGTACGCGATTCTCCGGCGCTGGATATTGCTGCTCAATTACATGCCGCGGGGGCAGTTGTTAAAGTGCACGATCCAAAGGCAATTGCTAATGCCCAGGCGCGCTTTCCGAATCTTGAATTTTCAAATGCAGTGGCAGATTGCCTTTTGGAGAGCGATTGCGTTCTGCACCTGACTGAATGGCGCGAATATCGCGAGTTAGATCCAGGAGAATTACTAAAATTAGTCCGCAATCCGTTGATTATTGATGGACGCAACTGCTTAGATTCAAAATTGTGGCAGGAGGCGGGCTGGAAGCTTCACGCACTGGGCAGGACAAATCCGTGAGCGAAACAATTGATGAAATTTTGAAGTTGAAGACTTGGGCAATCGTCGGCTTAAGCAATAATGTTGAGCGACCCGCCTACGAAATCGCAGCGCTCTTGCAGTCCAAGGGCCATCGCATAGTGCCCGTGCATCCTAAGGGCGAAACAGTGCACGGCGAACCGGGATATAAAACTCTTGCGGAAATTCCATTTCCCATTGATGTCGTTGATGTATTCGTAAATTCTGCCCTCGCAGGGGCTGTCATCGACGAAGCAATCGCCATCGCTGCAAAGGCGGTCTGGCTACAACTCTTCGTCTTTGATGAACCCGGAATTGAACGTGCGGAACTAGCCGGGCTGTTGGCGGTAATGAATAAATGTCCAGCGATTGAATATGAAAAGCGCGGTTAACTAGAAACCGGTCTTCTGGGACCTCCGCGCTTTCAGATTTTCACCTTTGGCTCTGGCTTCATCGCGAATTTCTTCCATATTTTTAGAGATCTTTGCGGAAATATTTGCATCCGATATCCCCAAGATCCGCGCGGCTAGCAGGCCTGCATTCTTGGCCGCGCCCACCCCCACCGTGGCGACCGGAATTCCAGCTGGCATCTGAACGATAGACAAGAGAGAGTCCATTCCGTCGAGCACCTTTAGCGATATTGGTACTCCGATTACGGGAAGCGGAGTAAGGGCTGCAAGAACTCCCGGAAGTGCGGCCGCGCCACCAGCGCCAGCAATAATTACCTTGAACCCTTCTCCGTGGGCTTTCTGAGCGAATTCAATAGTTTCTAGCGGCATGCGATGCGCGGAGATAACTTGTGCCGAGTAAGAGATCCCAAATTGCTCTAGGACCTTGGCCGCTTCTTCCATGATGGGCCAATCCGAATCCGATCCCATCAAAATTGCGACGCTAACCTCACTCATCAATTTCTCCATTCATATATTCCACAGCATGGGAAACGCTCTTCCGCAATTCTAGAAGGCTATTCCCCATCGCCGTTACATGACCAGTGGGACCTTCATTAGTCGGCAGATATTGTTGAAATTTGAGTCCCGGGCTGGCGGCCATCAAGTGCAAATAGGGTCGATACATATTTGAGCCGATTTTGCCCTTAAAAAATCCCGCAACTACGTGTTGGGCACTCAAATGAGTTTCGCCAAGAGGAAGGTCCAATATTGCTCTCAAATGTTGTTCGTATTGGCAAGTTCTGGAGCCGGCAATGCTCCAATCCCCTAGCCGAGATGGCCCTAACGTTAGAGAAGATATCTCCAGGTGCTTGCTAGATGCGGTTAAACCAACGCATGCCACCCCTACAAGTTCTATTTCGCGTGCCTTTTCCAAGGCCATTTTTTGAACTTGTGCGACCTGCCCTTCCGATAACGAACTTGAAGTAGTGACTGCCAAACTATTCCCAAAGAGAAATTTTTCTACGGGGGTCCACACCGAGCCTTGATCGTGCGGCGAGCGCGCAACCAGCACAAAATAATCCCCCGACTCCGCCAACTGGCGCTTAGACATCACCGCAGCAGATGGTCGAACGTCGAGCCCTCTCGCCTCCCAAGTTCGAATTTTAGAAATCGCAGTATTGCCACCCACCACAGTTAAAACGTTGCACGAACCAGTGACTTCCTCTTCAAAGAATTTCAACTCAACTCCAAGAGCCATGGCGGGGGCAATCAACCCCCTTGAAATATTTTCATCACCTACGACGCAAACCACCGGGAAATCCGAATTCAATTCATACTCCTATGCCATGTGCAGATGAACGACATCGCCCACTGTAATTTGGTCTCCATTTTCAAGCAAAAGTGCGCCACTAGATTTGATTCCTACTGCCTTGGCTACGATGACTTCGCCCGCTGGGGTTTCGATTCTCACATCCGATCCCACAGTAGAGCTTCGTGCAATATATCTCTCTACAACCTGTGGATCTCCCAATTCCCATTTCTCCATTACTTTGGCTAACTCTTCCAAAATCGCAACAAGTAGTAAACTGCGGTCTACGCCAAGATGGCCCTCGATCTCCAAGGAGGTGGCGTTAGCAAAACCCAACTCTTCTCGGGAGGCATGCACGTTAATTCCAATCCCGATAATAACTCCAGGTCCTGCCTGGGTATCGATTCGTTCAGAGAGTATGCCGGCCAGTTTTTTGCCATTTAGCAAAACGTCGTTCGGCCATTTAAGTGAAAGTCCCGATCGCGCGTCGACGGGCAAGATCGAATCCAGCGCTAATAGCAGCGCCTCTCCTGCTAGAAGTGGCAACCAACCCCAAGCGCTTTCTGCGCGCTTGGGTAGAATAAATAAAGAAAATAGTAAAGCGCAGTTCGGTGGGGCCACAAATTTTCTATCGAGACGACCACGACCAGCAGATTGAAATTCGGTCGTTCGAACTTCGCCGTGGCGTAACAATCCTGCGCGCACTTCGACAGATAAATCGTTCTGAGTTGAGCCCGTCTCCTGGCAAACCTTTACCCGCCAGTAACCATTTTTCAGGCCATCGTTTATCTCTGCCTCATCGAGGGGCACACCTAATGGGCTCACGCCTAGTACCGTAGGGGTATGACCCGTGATGTGCATACCACTGCCGGAAAAATTCAAGACCTGCGTGATCGTTTGGATGAGGCTGTCCACGCTGGCTCGGCACGTGCGGTGGAGAAACAGCACGCCAAAGGCAAGATGACCGCGCGCGAGCGAATAAGCGCCTTAGTCGATGAAGGATCGTTTACAGAATTAGATGAATTTGCCCGCCATCGTTCAACTACTTTCGGTATGGAGAAGAACCGACCGTACGGCGATGGTGTTGTAATCGGATACGGCACGATTGATGGCAGAAGTGTGGCGATGTATTCCGAGGATTTTACCGTTATGGGCGGAAGCCTGGGTGAGGTTTATGGAGAAAAGATCGTAAAAATTGCAGAGTTTGCTCTGAAAAATGGCATTCCTTTGATCGGTATCAACGATTCTGGTGGAGCGCGAATTCAAGAAGGGGTGGCCTCGTTAAGCGGATACGGAAAAATCTTCCGCCTAAATACTCGCTCCTCAGGTGTAATTCCGCAGATATCCCTAATCCTGGGTCCCTGTGCGGGTGGCGCAGCTTATTCGCCTGCGCTAACAGATTTCACTGTCATGGTAAATGGAACCTCTCATATGTTTATAACCGGTCCTGATGTCATTAAAACGGTGACGGGTGAAGAGGTTGGGATGGAAGAGCTTGGCGGGGCTCACACCCACAATTCACGCACGGGCAATGCTCACTACTTAGCCGAGAACGAAGCCGATGCTCTTGATTACGTGAAGGCACTTCTCTCGTACCTGCCCAGCAATAACGCGGATGGGGCGCCAATATTATCTGCGACAGAAACTTTAGAAAAGAAGAGTAGCGATCTAGATCTGGATTCGCTGATTCCAGATAGCCCGAACCAACCATACGATATGAAGCTTCTTATTCAGGCCCTCCTTGATGAAGGGGAGTTCTTGGAAGTCCATGCCCTCTTCGCTCCAAATATTGTTGTCGGATTTGGGCGAATTGAGGGACACTCGGTAGGAATCATTGCTAGCCAACCACAACAATTAGCAGGCACGCTTGATATAGATTCCAGCGAGAAGGCAGCACGCTTTCTGCGTTTCTGCGATGCATTCAGCATTCCAATTGTGACGCTAGTGGATGTACCAGGTTTCTTACCGGGTACCGAACAGGAATGGAACGGAATTATTCGTCGTGGCGCCAAATTACTTTACGCTTACGGCGAGGCCTCTGTACCGCTGGTCACTTTAATTACCCGCAAGGCATATGGTGG
>JANXME010000160.1 GCA_025354785.1 Actinomycetes bacterium
GGTGATAGAGCTACATTCGGCAGCCATCGGTAAATCTAAAAGAGTTGCGACATGCGCCAACTGCTCATTTCCGCGCGGCGAGCCTGCGGCCAAGACTGCCACAGGTTTCAATTTCTCAATTAGTTGTACCAGTGCTCTCCCGCTTGCTGCTGGGGTGTAATCAATTAAATCGTCGTGATTTGCAACATGCAAAACACTGGCGCCGTGTTTACCAACGCTAACATTTAAATTCGTACCCGCCGCGCCAATCACGACCGCTTGCACATCATCGGAAAGTCGGCGCGCGGCAGTTATGGCACGCAATGAAAGTGGGTCAAGTTCGCCCAAATCGTGATCGACGAGAACTAAAATCGTGCCCGAGCTCATACCAGTATTCCAATCGTCTTCAAGACCTCAACCAGCGCTGGAACCGCATCGGACCCCGTACCCAATATTTGCGCCCCGGCGGTATTAGATGGCGCGACGCTAAGTGAAACTTTCTCTAATTTCGGTACGCGCGGCGCTACTTGCTTTTGGTCTATCGGTTTTTTGCGCGCTTGGATTCTGCCCGGAACTGAGGGATATCGTGGAATATTTAGGCCATCTCGGACCGTGATCACCGCAGGCAAAGTAGTTTGGTATAGCTCTCGAGAATTTCCGACAACTCGCTCGCATTGGGCAATTCCATTTTCTATCTTCATGCTCTTTACATTGGTCACGATCGGCAGACCCAACGCATGTGCGATACGAATATGAATTTGATAACCGGCGCTATCGGCAGATTCGGCGCCAAAGAGGAGAAGATCGAATTTTGTTTCCTCCGCCTGTACCGCCTCCACCAACGCAGCCGCGGTTGCTTGCGGATCCCAATCCTCCCCAGTCGTCTCCAGCAGGATTGCCCGCGATGCGCCGATTGCTAACTGCGAACGCAACTGCTCCTCGGCTTCAGTTGGTCCAAGCGTTAAAAGTGTTAAAGACCCACCCAACTGTTCAACCAGTTGAACTCCAGCCTCCACAGCATTTTCCTCATGTGGGCTGATACCAAATCCCAAATGCTTCGTATCGATATCTCGCGAATCCGGGGTTAGTAGAAAAGTGCTCCCCGCCAGCGGCACTCGCTTTAAGCAGACAAGTACATTCATTAGGCAAGAATCCGTTCATTTTGTGGGTCAAAAAGTGGGGCTGAACCGACGCCTGCTACCGAAACTGGATAGTGCTCACCCAAATATTCCACCAGGAATTTTGCACCCAGAACCGCCAAATCCGTTGGTAAATAAGTCATGAGTACATGCCTGCTCAGCGACGGCGCCGAGCCCGCACTAGTCACATAAGAGCGACGACCATGTGAATCGATAATTGGTTCGCCTTGCAAAGTTAGAATCGGCTCTTTGCCAAGCATGTACCGCTTCTCACCCGTGGAGGATTTGTGATCGTCAACGGTCAGAGAACAAAGGGTGGTAACGGGGGCAAGTGCGCGGTGTTGTAGATGTGCCTGCTTGCCAATGAACTCTTGTTCTTTTAATTTCGGTGTCGTCATGCCAGCTTCTACGACGTTATATTCAGTTTCCAACTCGCCACCATAGGCACGATAACTTTTTTCCAGGCGACCAGTCGTACCGTAGACCCCGATACCTACGGGAATCATCTCGTGCTTAAGGCCAGCGTTCCAGATTGCGTCCCAGAGATGGGCTCCTTGCTCTATGGGTACATAGAACTCCCAACCGAGATCGCCGACATATGAGATACGCGACGCCAATACCCGCAGGGTTCGTATTTCAATTATCTTGCAGGTACTAAATTTAAATGCTGCATTGCTTACATCTTCGGTTGTGATTGCCGAAAGTATTTCGCGGGCCTTTGGTCCCCAGACTCCAATGGTTGTGTAGGCCGAGGTTAAATCTACAATCTGCGCGCCACCATCGGAAGGCAGTTGATCAGAGAACCATTTCTTGTCTGCCATACCATGCGCGCCACCAGTCACGACCCGGAAGTGGTTTTTGCCCAGCCTCATAATCGTTAGATCGGATTTGAAACCACCGTTATTGGATAGCACTGGGGTATAAACAACCCTGCCAATGGCGACATCCATCTGGCGTACCGCACATTTCTGAACTAGATCCAGCGCTGCCGGGCCTGTAACATCAAAAATAGCGAATGCGCTCAAATCTACGATTCCTGCGCTAAGCCTCATCTGTAAATGCTCGGCATTAATTATTGGAGACCACCAGCGGGCCTCCCATTCGGATGTCCGTGGCATTATGGCGGCGTCATCAAATTTCTCTAAAAGATGAGAGTTGGATTCGTACCAAAATGGACGTTCCCATCCAACGGTCTCGAAGAAAACGGCCCCGAGAGATTTTTCGCGATCGTAAAAAGGGGAAAGACGCACATTGCGGTTGCTCTCCCATTGCTCTGATGGATGGACAATGCCATACGTCTTATTGAATCCTTCAGCGGTTCGCGCCTTAACATGAAAAGTAGTTTTTTGATGCTCGTGGAAGCGTGCAATATCTGACGAGTGCAAATCAATTTCGGATTCTCCCAGTACCATCCACTCTGCAACGCTCTTGCCAGTGCCGGGACCTTCTTTCACCCAAACCGCTGATGCCGTCCAGAGGCCCTTTACTTCAGGTGTTTCTCCCAAAATCGGCATGCCATCAGGGGTGAGCGACAAAATTCCATTGATCGCATATTTTTCGCGCACATTCTCATCGCCAATTATTGAAGGCATGAGCTCCAGCGAGTGCTCATCCTGAATATCGAAATCGCTCTGCGTAAATGGGAACTCTGTTGGGGAAAGCGCAGCCGTGGCATTCGACGGAATGTCTTCTGGAGTATAGAGAATTGGACGATGGGCATACGAGCCAACTTCCAAACCGGTTCCGTGTTGGCGCTCGTACATATTGGTATCCATATCGCGAATAATTGGCCACTCGATATCACCGCGCGAATCTGCGAAGAAGGGAACAGGTCCAATATCCTTCATCTGATGTACTGCCGGGGTTAATGGAATCGATGCGCCGGCCATTTTCGCCAATCTTGGACTCCAACAACCAGTCGCAATCACCACATATTCAGCCTCGATTTCGCCTTGATCTGTGCGAACTGTTTTAATGCGCCCGTCTTCTACCCCCATGCTAAGTACTTCAATATTGGCAAAAGTCTGTAGGGCTCCCATCTCGACGGCTTTTTCGCGCATCAACGTTCCGGCGCGGAGCGAATCAACCACACCCACGCCAGGGGTATAAAAACCACCCAGGATTACAGTTTCGTCGATATAGGGAACCAATTCCTTTATCTCGGCAGGCGTAACCAGCCTTGAACCTTCCACTCCCCAAGACTTACCAGAGGTGATTCGGCGTTTCAATTCCTGCATACGCTCTGGGGTGCGAGCAACTTCAATGCCGCCGCATTTGGTGAAAGTTCCCAACTCTGTGTACTGACGAACGCTATCGGCAGTTATGGCCGTCATCTCTTTAGAGTGATCGACCGGAAAAATGAAATTAGATGCGTGGCCGGTAGATCCACCGGGGTTGGGCAAGGGACCTTTATCAATCTGCACTATGTCGCGCCAACCCAGACGCGCCAGGTGATAGGCAAGGCTATTGCCAACGATTCCTGCACCAATTACAATCGCCTTTGCCTTGCTCGGTACTTTGCTCATTACCCGATTCATTTCTCGATGTGGTTTAATAAAACTAAAGGTTTTTTCGAATAGTCGATTCAAATCCCTCAACATGCTCGCGCATTGCCTTCGCTGCGGCGGGAGCATCGCCATCGCGAATCGCTAGCAAAAGTGCGCGATGCTCTTTTACCGCTTCCGTTAAATCTTCCACCCGGTCCAATGCCAAGAACCAAATGCGTAGCGCATGCGCGTAATACTGTTCGAGGGAAGATTCAAGGAAAGAGTTGTGAGTGCATTGATAAATGTGGCGATGAATTCTTTGATCCAATTGAATTAACTTGCCCATATCTGGTTCGCCTTTTATAGAATCAATTTCGGATATGAGTTCGACTGTGATTTTCTTCTCCGACGTGGTTGAACGCGCGGCCGCCAACCCCGCAGCTTTGATCTCTAAAACCGCGCGTACTTCAGAAAGCGCGGAGAGGTTCTGGACATCAATGCTGGTTACAAACATTCCCCGCCGCGGAAAAACATCTACAAGTTTCTCGCTTGATAAAGTTCGCAGCGCCTCCCTTATCGGCGTGCGCCCAATCCCTAGATTTTCCATTAACTCAGACTCGCTTATTAACGAACCCGGCACCAATTGCAGCGAGACGATCATGGAGCGAATCCGCGTGTAGGCCTCTTCGGATTGCGAAGAGCCAGGTGAATTGGAGCTGGCACGCTTGGCGAGAACCGAGATTGGCACGCCTTGATGATATATCAGTAAGCACTTGATAGATACATAAGCTCAAAAATTTCTTCCATCAACCCTTCTCAGGGCTTGGAAAATAGGTTAGCGTTTGCTAACCTATTCAAATGGCAGATTTATTGGAGGTGATCGGTGATCCGCAACGACGCCGTCTCGTTCAATTATTGGGTGCAGGTGAGCTGACGGTGAACCAGCTAACTTCGCACTTTACGGTGAGCCGCTCTGCCATCTCGCAACACCTACTGCTATTAGCCCAAGTTGGGCTAGTTAGCGCCCGAAAAGCGGGGCGCAATCGCTTTTACCACCTCGAACCTGACGCGGTAAAGAAGTTGCAAGCCCAATTTGATTCTTTCTGGAGCGCCGAATTAGACGCGCTAGAAAGTGAAGCAAATGCTCTAAATAAATCTCGCACCCGCCCCACTTCTAAGGAGACCTCCAATGGCTTTTGACAAGACAGTATTTCTCCCCCTTGATCCAGAATCGGTCTTCGAATTGGTGACGCAACCAGAGCGAATGCGTAGATGGAAAACCGTCGCCGCTCGAATCGATTTACGAGTTGGTGGCGAATATCGCTGGACCATTACGCCGGGAAATTCGGCCGCTGGAAAACTTACGCGAGTAGAAAGTGGCAAGGAATTAACCTTTACATGGGGGTGGGAAGGTTCAGGTGACCTCCCACCTGGAGCATCACAAGTCTCTATCACTTTGGAAGGTGTAACAGGCGGGACAAATCTGCGACTTGTTCACTCCGGATTAAACGCCGAACAGGAAATAGGCCATGCCGAAGGCTGGAATCACTATTTGGATCGGCTCGTGGCGCTGGCCACCGATGGAAGCGTCGAACCAGATCCATGGGCGGCAGCGCCTGATCCCATCGATGCACTAACAAGTGCTGAGGCATCGTTGGCGATCGCACAGAGGATCTTGCGCGGCGTCAAGCAAGAGCAACTTGGAAATTCAACTCCCTGCCCAGAATTTTCTCTCGCGCAATTAATTGACCACCAATATGGATCGCTCTGCCTAATTGCCGCAGGTCTTGGGGTTGAGATTCCGGCAAAGACCTTAGATAATTTTGAAGTCCGGTTGGCCGATTTAGCGCAAACTACGATAGAAAAATTTCGCGCTCGAGGGCTTGAGGGTCTTATAACTTTGCGCGAGAACACTTTGCCCGCAGCCTTTGTAGCGCGACTTCTAAATATAGAGCTCGCCGTGCATGCCAGCGATATCGCTATAGCCACCAAACAGGATCTCGGGATTTCTCCAATTCTTGCTGAATATATTCTCGGGCTAGCGCGAGAGACCGTGGTCCCAGAAGTTCGCGCCGATGGACGATTTGGACCAGAGGTGAAACTCCCAGCCGATGCTCCAAGCCTCGACCGCTTACTGGCTTTCACCGGCCGCGGTTAATTTCTCGCACAATTCAAGGAGATTTTCCGGATTACCAATTTCCAACCCAAACCAGAATAAACAACCAACAATCATCAATATGAATAAGGAGAGAAACAAATGAGTAAATTCATCTATCTATATAAAGGTCCAATGATGGAAATGAATGAAGAGCAAGGTGCTAAATGGGGCGTCTGGCTGCAGGGGCTGGGCTCAGCGCTGGTTTCACAAGGCGAGCCTTTCGGAGCCGGAATTCGAGTCATCGATAACGGCACCACCGAGACCGCTTCCAATCGCAGCGGATATAGCATTGTGGAGGCTAAGGATTTAGCCCATGCCCAGCAATTGATTAAGGGCTTACCTCTGTTCTTCGACAATAAAGGTCACTACAGCGCGGAGATTTTCGAACTGATCGAAATGTAATTACTCTTTCGGTAGACTATTGGTATGGCTTTTCGTCGTGGTGCCCCGAATACAAAGGGGTGGCGCGAATTGGAGCGGGTCGCCGCCGAAGATCATGGCGGCCCGCAATTTCCAAAAGAGAGTGAACCCTTGCTCCTCTTACACCATCTCTCTGACCTACATGTCTGCGATGCACAATCGCCGCTGCGCCCTGAATATTTAGATCGGTGGGCAGATCCAAACAGCCCCATTCGAGAGCTCGTTGGCACTATTGGCACATATCGTCCACACGCGATGCTCTCCCCCCATGTAGTGCAAGCGATGGTGGAATCACTTAACTCTGTAGAAGTTGGGCCGCTATCTGGTCACCCGATAACCGCCGCAATAGTTACAGGCGACACCACTGATAACGCACAGCAAAATGAGGTTAGCTGGTATTTGGCTTTGCTTGACGGTTTGGAGATTCGACCTGATTCGGGCTCTTTTGAAAAATACGAAGGCGTAATTGACGATGAACCAGATCACTACGATACGAAATATTGGCATCCCCATGGAACACCAGCGGGCAAAGAGGATGATGAACCAAGAGCTCTCTACGGTTTCCCAGTTGTCCCACAACTTCTGGACTCGTGTAGAAAGCCCTTCAAAGCTACCGGACTTAGCGTTCCTTGGTATGCGGTGCATGGAAATCATGATGCACTTCTGCAAGGCACGGTCACCGCAAATGAAGCAATGCAAGCGGAGATGGTGGGACCTCGAAGGTACGAGGCACTTCCTTCTACTTTGACCCTGGCAGAAACACTAGCTGCGTTCAATGAAGTCGGGCCCGCGGACTTTCCCACCGCCAGCGACGCGCCCTTTGTATTGGTCACGCCAGATGTGGAAAGACGTGCGGTCGAACGTGGAAAATTTGCGAATTTGCATTTGCAATCGCCCGGCAAACCTGTCGGCCACGGATTCACCGAAGAAAACGCTAAAAATCTTACCATGTACTACTCCGCCGAAATTGGAGGTGTGAAATTAATTGTGATGGATTCGGTAAATCAGTTTGGCGGTTGGCAGGGCTCGCTCGAAAAAGAACAGTTCATGTGGTTAGAGAAAGAGATTGCCGAATCAACTAAACCTGTTGTGTTGGCCTCGCACCATCCACTCTCCAAAATGTTTAACGGATACTCCCCCGCCGGAGACCGAATCTGTGTTGATGAAATAAGCGCGATGCTTTTGAAATATCCGCAAGTTATTCTCTGGTTGGCCGGTCACGAACACCGCCATCACATTGTGTGGGTAGGAAATGATGGAATAGGTAATGGTTTCTGGTTAGTCGAGACCGCATCGCACATCGATTGGCCCCAGCAGAGCCGCACAGTAGAAGTAGTGAGAGATAAGATCGGAGATATTTATATCGGCCTGACGGTTATCGATCATGCCGCGGCTGCAACTTATGCGAATGCGCAGACTCCGATTGAAATGGCCGCCCTGGCCCGATTACTTAGCGCCAATGTTTGGCAGCGACGCGAAGAGTTGGGATCTAAACACGCCTTTGAATGGGCAGAAGGAAACCCCGGCGACCGCAATACAGTTTTGCGAATCGAGAAACGCTAAGGCTGAGCGAGAAGAAATTGCGCGAAATAGAGTGGCAGCAAGTCCCAAACTATTTAGCTACGTAGACCAACCGTTCATCCCGAGTTCGGCGGCGAAGTTTTCTTGAGTAAACCACGATATTCATTATCAAGACTGCGAATAGCGCCAAGAATTTGATTAGAAAACTTCCAAAAACCATTCCTGCATATCCAAGGTATGGAATAAAACTTGAAACTTTTCGTACTAGGCGAGAATTGTCCATAGTAATGACGTTGGAAAACGCGGTGCCAGGGCCAGCATTGGCAACTATGGTGGTCTGTGAACCATTCGTGGTGCGATCGCTGATGGCACGCACCATCTGGATTTGTAGATACGGTGAAGTTACTACTACTAGGTCGCCGGCATTTAGATGGTCCAGCGTAGTCTTGTGAGAAATCAACAATTGACCGCGCTCGACACTAAGCGCCTGAACTGGTTTCTTCGCAAGCGTGACGTTGACTCCAAATAACCCAGATAGAACAACAGGGAATACCAGAAATAAGGCCAAATAAGAGGCAAATAGTAGGTTGGTTACATGTACCCAATCCACGCGATGGCGACGTCGCAAATAGATATGTTCGGCGCCTCGATGCCTTCTCTCGCTTCGAGGAGTGTACCCGCGCTGTAAGGGCTCTTGACGAATGGGCTCGCGTTGTATTTCTGCACGTTCAGCACCATTAACATCCACATTTGTCCGATCGACAATTACAGATCCTTCGGG
>JANXME010000163.1 GCA_025354785.1 Actinomycetes bacterium
TTATAAAATTCGGGCGAGAAAGGGTGAAGCACTGCGAGCAATCTACGTAAACGATTTGGCGCTGTAACGACGAGGGCACCTACCATTCCGATTGCGATGACTGACATGGTGCCAAGAATGCGAAGGTGAATTCCGGAAACAAAAAGCAAACCGATCAAAATACCAGCAAAGATTGCTGCATTTCCCAAGTCATTGCCAGCCATTACTAATACCATTACAACGACAAAACCAGGCAGGAGTATCCGAGTTACGTTGGCTCTGATTTGTCCGGCTTTTTCTTCTTTTGCCAACATCCAGGCGGCCCACAAAATCATAAAGAATTTAGCGAACTCACTTGGTTGAAAAACAATTGGTCCAATTGCTATCCAGTTTCTGTTTCCGTTTACCACATTTCCAATTCCGGGAATCTGCAAGAAGCCTAAAATGAGAATCGATCCGAGTAGCGAAAATCGCGCCAAGATATTCCAGCTATTAAGAGGAAGCCGCGACGCCAGAAAGCCTACAATTCCAGCGGCGATAAGAAATATGAATTGCCGAAGCACTATGGCAAAGGAAGAGCCGTTAACTTCGAGAGAGTGAATCGAGGATGCCGATAGAACCATCACCAGCCCTAATCCAGAGAGCGCTGCAGTACTTCCGGTGAGAAGGTAGTAAGCGCTAGTTGGCTGGGAGAGGAAACTCTTCTTTTTCATGCGCCACCCGCGAATTTCATAACTGCAGCACAGAATTGATCTCCCCGATCGCCATAGTCTATGAATTGATCCATAGAGGCGCATGCCGGCGCAAGAAGGACAACATCGCCCTTTTGCGCCATTGCCTGTGCTTCAATTACCGCTCTCTCCATAAGTGAGAATTCTCCACCGATGGCGCTATCTACATGGGTGATTGATATTTTCGGGGCCAGATTGACTAACTCCTTTGAAATCAGATCGCGATCTCTGCCAATCAAAATTGCACTCTTAATGTGCCCTTTACCTCGATCCACGAGTTCTCCCATATCGGCACCCTTGGCCAGCCCGCCAGCAATCCAAATGATGGAAGTAAATGCCCGTAGCGACGCAAGCGCCGCATGAGGATTTGTAGCTTTGGAATCGTTTATCCATTTAATACCGTCGCGCTCCAGGACCAATTCGATTCGATGGCGCCCAGGTCGAAAATCACGAATTGCCATTCCCACGACTTGAGAATCAATTCCAATTGACCTTGCCAATCCAGCTGCTGCCATAGTGTTTAGAACCGAATGAGGGGCGAATGGCCTGATTTCACCTAACTCGCAGATCACTTCCGCCGTTTCGGGATCTTCCACAAATGCACGATCAACTATTAGGTCCTCGACAACCCCCAACTCTCCGTTTCGGGGAGATCCAAGCGTGAAAAAAAACTTCTTTCCACGCCAAAATTGTGTTGCAAGTACGACGTTTGCATCGTCGCCATTTAGGATTGCTGAATTACACCTTTCTAAAATTTTTATCTTGGCGTTTTTATAGTCCTCAAAGGTGCCGTGCCAATCCAGGTGATCGTCAGCAATATTCAAAATTGCGGCAGCAACAAATTCTGGAAGCGCGCTCCATTGCAATTGAAATGAAGATAGCTCCACGACAAGATAGTCGAAATTCGCTTCGTCTATTACCGCCTCTATAACCGCATCTCCCAGATTTCCGCAAGCTCCGACATTCACGTTAGCAGTGCGCAATATTGCTGTGGCCATTTCTACGGTAGTTGTTTTGCCATTCGTGCCTGTAACGGCTATCCATTTTTGATTTGGACGTATTAGAGTTTTAATCTTCCACGCTAAATCCACTTCGCTTATCAACTCCACTTCCTGGGCACGCAGAGCCAATATCATCGGATGGTTCTGGCGCCAGCCTGGCGAAATAACCGCGCAGTCCCAGCGCCTTTCCAGCGCCTGAGCCGGAGAGATATTCGATACCGAATCAACTGCCATATCTCGTTCATCGACAATCGTGGCCGAAGCGCCCATCTTGTGAAGTGCACGGCTGACTGCACTTCCGGTCACGCCGCCTCCGACTATTAGATAACTCTTACCTTCAAAAATTTCGGTAAGCACTGCTATCTCGCCACCCATTGCGCATAAAATAAGCCGAGTCCAAGCGCAACTGACAAGCCTGCAATAATCCAAAATCTCAAAACAATCGTGACCTCTCCCCAGCCACTTAATTCAAAATGGTGTTGTAAAGGGGCCATTTTGAAAATTCGTTTGCCACCACTGACTTTGAAATACAAACGCTGAATAATTACTGAAAGAGTTATGAGTACGAATAACCCACCTAGCGGGACAAGCAACATTTGAGTGCGAAGAGTTACGGCCAATCCGGCAAGTGCACCCCCCAGTGCCAAAGAACCTGTATCTCCCATAAAGATTTTGGCTGGCGACGCATTCCACCATAAGAAGCCAGTGCAGGCTCCCGCCAGTGAGGCCGCCAAAACCGCCATGTCCAAAGGATCGCGAACCAGATAGCAATTTACCCCTGGAGTGATTCCACAACCTTGACCGAATTCCCATACACCAATCAGCAAGAAGGCGAGAAAAGTCATCACACTCGCCCCTGTCGCCAGTCCGTCGAGCCCATCAGTTAGATTCACGCCATTACTCGCTGCGGTGACTAACAAAATGATCCAGAGTACGACAACGATTGCGCCTAATTTTAGAGATGTGTCGCGCACGGTTGAGAGATAAAGGGATACTGGAGTTAATCCATCCTTATCGGCAAAGCGAATAGCAAGTGCTCCAAATACTGCGGCGCAGATTGTCTGCCCCATAATTTTTTGTTTGCCAGATAGTCCCAACGATTTCTGGCGCGATACTTTGAGCCAATCATCCAAGAATCCGACAAACCCGAGCGAAAGTATCAATCCGATAACTAATATGGCTGAAACGCTGATCGCGACTTGGGTCAAAGCGTGGCTGATGAGATAGCCGACTATGGAAGCAAAAATTATGATTAACCCGCCCATGGTTGGCGTGCCGCGTTTCGTATGGTGGCTCGTAGGACCGTCATCGCGAATGATTTGTCCATATCCGCGCCCGGCCAAAATGCGAATCAAAATTGGAGTCCCAAATAGGCTAATAAGAAGTGCGATAGCCCCGGAGATCAGGATTTCTCTCATCGCTCCTCGCCCGCCTTATCTCGCCCCGCCTCTGAGTTGCTCCAAATTTCTACCAATTTCAATGCTAATACTTCCAGTTTTTCAGCCCGGGAAGCTTTAACCATGACCACGTCGCCCGGCAAAAAATGATCTGCCATTAATGCAGCCGCATCTTGCTTGGCGAATGTATGAAAAGCTGTCGCGCTGGACCCAGAAATGGCGCCAGCATATTCAGGTGCAGCGACTAGGACTAGGTGGTCAATTCCCAAATCTTCGGCAAATCTGCCAATTGCCTGGTGATCTTCAATGGAAGAAGCGCCCAGTTCATGCATTTTTCCTAAAAAGGCCCATGATCTACCACCACGTTCTTGGGCAAAAAGCGCCAGCGTACTTAGCGCCCCTTTCATCGAATCTGGATTTGCATTGTAGGCATCGTTAATGATCACTAAATTATTGAGTTCGTGAACTTCCATGCGCCATCTACTAGCAATTTCAGCAGATCG
>JANXME010000183.1 GCA_025354785.1 Actinomycetes bacterium
CCTGAGTCATCCAGATCGCGCTATATAGATTTATCCTCAGTGTCTTTTCAATATCAGCCCAAGGAATATTCTCGGCCATAATATTTGTGGGACCCGTGACGCCAACCGAATTCACCAGCGCATGGACCTGGCCGTGAGTCGCCTCAATTTCACCGAAGGTCTTACGAACGTTGGATTCATCTGACACGTCCACGACATGAATCTGATTGTCAATTAGCCCTAATTCAGCTTGAAGAGTCTGTAGACCGTCCTTGGAGAGATCCAGGGCGATGACAGTTCCGCCCCGCTGGTGAATCAATTTCGAGGCGGCCCTTCCAATTCCGGCGGCAGCACCTGCGACGATAACTTTTTCACCCGAAAAATCTGAACGAACTTCAGCCATTTACTTTCTCCCCACTCTTTACTGCTCCTTATAGGTTCCAATTGGAGGTTCAATATATGCGTAACGGTCTGGTTTTAAATATTGGCCAAGATTTTTCCTTTGAGATCTTCATATTTTCTCTCAAGTGTAGGAAAGTATTGCAATGTTCGCCACCTCTGCCAAAAGTATTTGCTTAAGAGTTCTCGAAGAGGCTCAAATCCCGATAAACGGAACCGAACCTTGGAGTATTCGAGTACATAACGAGGATCTCTGGGATCGAATTTTGGCCACCCGTCAACTGGGCTTTGCCGAGGCTTACATGGAAGGCTGGTGGGATTGTCAAGGGATAGACGAGATGCTCACCCGTCTCCTCTCAGTCAATGTGCTATCCACTTTGCGGCCCTCACCCTCACTGGTCTGGCATTCTATTAAATCTACCGTTCTCAATCGTCAGACTAAGTCAAGGGCAGCAGCCAATGCCAAGCATCATTACAACATTGGTAACGATTTATATACACGAATGCTCGATCCTGAAATGATTTACAGTTGCGGCTATTGGAAATCGGCCAAAAATTTGCAATCGGCTCAAGAGGCGAAAATGGATTTAATTTGTCGCAAACTGTATTTGAAGCCCGGCATGAAATTATTGGATATCGGAAGTGGCTGGGGTGGATTTTTGCGCTATGCAACTTCAAATTATGGAGTGCAAGGCGTAGGGATTTCACCGGCTGAAAATCAAGTTCAGTATGCTCGCGAAAAATCGGCGGGAAGTTCGATTGAATTCCTACAACAAGATTATCGAGATCTTGCAGGAAGTTTTGATCGTATTGTTTCGATCGGCATGATGGAGCATGTTGGACCTAAGAACTATCGAAAATTTTTTAAGAAATGTGACGATTTACTGGCGCCCGGCGGCTTAATGCTGCATCACACAATCGCCTCAAATGTATCGAAGTTAGTAACTGATCCATTTTTCGATCGTTACATTTTTCCAGGGGGAGTGTTGCCGGCGCTTGCTCAATTTTCCGCAGCTGTGGAAAATAGATTGGTGATCGAAGACGTTCATAATTTTGGTCCCGATTACGATCTCACGCTCTTGGCCTGGCATGCCAATATCAACTCCAAATGGACGGAAATCCCGCACTATGACGAGCGCTTTCGCCGCATGTGGAATTACTATCTTCTCAGTTCTGCCGCTGGATTCCGATCGCGCTCACTCCAACTTCTGCAAGTAGTTCTTCGCCGGCCAGACATCAGGGGTACTTACCCAGCTATTCGTTAACTGTATTTGAGGGCTTCTAGTACGGCCGGACGAGCGCCACCGGAGGCGTTGTAGGAAACTGGAATTTTCATAGTTTCAAGCATTCTGACCATTCCATCACCCATGTGGTCAACTACTACAAATTCCACTCGGTTCTCTCTCAAGAATTTTGCGATTCTGGCGTGGTGCGAACCATCGGTACCCTCGTCGTGAAGGCGATCCCATGAAACTTCGATCTCCTTCCAGTTCTCTATTTTTTCATTTACCACCTCGGCTAGCGCGACCCACTTGGCGCGACCCCAACGCGGATCGATTTCGGAATCTCCATCTTTATGAGGAGTGATTGGAGCACAGACAATCATCTCAACTCTTTTCTGGGATCATTACAATTGAACCTGAGGGACATTCGGTTACGCAGATTCCACAACCTTTGCAATAATCCAAATTGAACTCAAAGCCTTTGCCTGGTCCCAATTTAATTACAGCATTGTCAGGGCATACTCCGAAACAGTTATCGCATTCAAAACAATTCCCACAGG
>JANXME010000203.1 GCA_025354785.1 Actinomycetes bacterium
TGCTGATGCGTGCTTGCGCATGACGCGAGTATGAGGAGCGGCATTGCGGGCATATCCATCGTAGGGGCCAACGATGCCTGCAAGTTCGGCAGAGCGCTTGTATGTAATTCCGCTCATCAAAGATGTGATTGCACCGGCCAGGGCGCGGCCGCCTTCGGAATCGTATGGCAGACCAGATGCCATCAAGAGCGCACCAAGGTTGGCATAACCAATTCCGAGTTGGCGATACGCACGAGTTGTCTCACCAATTGCTGGCGTTGGGAAATCTGCAAAGGTAATGGAGATATCCATCGCGGTGATGATCAACTCGGCAGCGCGACCAAAAGTTTTGGCATCAAAGGAACCATCACTTTTTAGGAATTTCATTAAGTTCAATGAGGCTAAGTTGCAAGAGGAATTATCTAGCGACATATATTCCGAGCAAGGGTTGGAAGCGTTGATGCGACCGGTCTCGGAATTTGTGTGCCAATCATTGATGGTGTCGTCATATTGAATTCCAGGATCGGCGCAGGCCCACGCGGCTTCAGCCATCTTGCGGAAGAGTCCGCGAGCGCTGACGTGTTCAATAACCTCACCAGTAGAGCGCGCCTTCAAACCAAATTCGCTCTCGCTCTCATAGGCGCGCATGAAATCATCGCTCACGCGGACTGAGTTATTAGCGTTCTGATATTGAACAGAGATGATGTCCTTGCCACCCAAATCCATATCGAAGCCAGCATCGCGCAGGGCGCGGATCTTGTCTTCTTCTTTAACTTTGGTCTCAATAAATTCTTCAATATCCGGGTGATCCACATCGAGCACAACCATCTTGGCCGCACGACGCGTTGCGCCGCCGCTCTTGATTGTGCCGGCAGAGGCATCGGCCCCGCGCATAAATGAAACTGGTCCAGAAGCAGTTCCGCCAGATTTCAAAAGCTCCTTCGACGAGCGGATGCGTGACAAGTTAAGCCCTGCCCCTGATCCACCCTTGAAAATCATGCCTTCTTCGCGATACCAATTCAGGATCGAATCCATCGTGTCATCCACGGCCAAGATAAAGCAGGCGCTTACTTGCTGTGGGGAAGCGGTGCCAACGTTAAACCAGACAGGAGAGTTGAAAGAGAAGATCTGGTGGAGCAACATGTAGGTGATTTCGTGTTCAAAGAGTTCGGCATCGGCCTCGGTAGCAAAGTAGCCATTTTCTTTTCCGGCCTTGGTGTAGGTAAGTACTACTCGATCAATAACTTGCTTGAGCGACCATTCGCGATTCTCGGCTCCGACTGCCCCGCGGAAATATTTAGTGCTCACAATGGTGGAGGCGTTGACCGACCAGAAATCGGGATACTCAACCCCACGTTGTTCAAAGACAGTCTCGCCGGTTCGCCAATTTGATTGGACGACATCGCGACGCTCCCAGGTCACTTCGTCGTAAGGGTGAACGCCCGCGGTGGTATAGATGCGTTCGAGTGTGAGTCCCTTACCTGAAGTGGTGGACTTACCTGGACGATTGATGACCGTCTCTGACATTTTTCATTTCTCCTGAACTGTTAGATGAACTTTTTAATTTTTATCGTTGGAAGCAAATGCGCGCGTGGCAGTTTTCGTATCAGTAATTGGGGAATTACTTTGATCTTCATTCTTCCCAGGTAGAGCTCGCAGTAAAGCGATCTCCCCTTCGAA
>JANXME010000227.1 GCA_025354785.1 Actinomycetes bacterium
CGAAAAAATAAAGGTGTCTAGGATGTCTCCAGACATCTGTCCTCGATGTCTGGAGTCATAACATTGGTGCGCCCGGAGGGACTCGAACCCCCAACCTTCTGATCCGAAGTCAGAAGCTCTATCCGTTGAGCTACGGACGCTTGTGGTCCAAGGATACTATCTTTTAACGAAGAGATTTGCGACGCCTAAAGTGGGTGGGCGCTTAACCATTTCCGGGCAGTGGCTAGAATCTCATTCTCAGATAAATTTTCAATATCCACTATTAGGCTGTTAACAACTTTACTCGCTTGATCTGCATGCGTCTGCTTCAAAAACTCCATCATTTGAAGGCTGGTGTTCGCCTTACTTTTACCGTGTCCGATTAGGAGAATTCGGCCATACCCTTTAAGCAATTGAGCCACCTCTTCAAAATACTCTGGATCGGATATTCCTTTGTCGCGGCGTCCTAGTCGATGAGCTTTATGAAAATGATGGTACGTATTCTCCTTAGGCGGCAGAACCGTCTCTGGTCGCGTTTCTGATTCCAACCCATCCCTCCAAATTTGCGCTTCATTGCGCGTCAATGCGAGAACAGCAAGTTTGTATGACATTTCCTTCTCTTCAAAGACAATCTACGTTTCATCACGATCGTGAATTATCAACACTGGGCAGTGAGGTATTGCTGCACAGGAAGCGCTAACGAAACCAAGCACCAAGCTATATAACTGACCATGTCCATCCACCCCCACAACTAGCCGACCTTTCCGACGTAGTACTTCTTCTGTAACCATTTCCAAGCCCCCGAAAGTAAAGTGAGATAGTTAACAATCTAACAACTAGCCACAAAAAGAATAGCCTTATGAATTCTTTCAAGGAATGGACGAGGAATGACTTATCCGTCACAAGTTATGGCGTTAGGGCTAGCACTTGATTGCATTTGTCCTGTGTGACCCTATTCTTTCTTCGTGGCGCTTTTAAATCGCAAAGACTTCCTGGCTCTGGCTGGAGTAGTTTTACTTCAAATTGGAACTCCTTTTGCCAATGCGGCAACGGGGCCCTCGTTGAAACCCACAAAGTTTGGTCAGACTATTATTTGGAGAAATAAAAAGTACACAGCAATTAAGTCTGGAAAGAAATTAGTTTGGAATAAGGGAGTTGCTCTCCCGAAGCCGAAACCCACGTCCACCCCGACGCCGAGTGACCCCCCAGTCGAGCATGGAACTTTCGATATTGATTTAGGAGCAATAGAAGAGGTTGTGGAGGGTCAAACTCAGATATTCTTTCCAAAAGATCCACATGCGCGAAGCAAATCTTTTTTTGTGACAAGAAATAATGCGCTTCTAATTGCCTTTGATTCAATTTGCACCCATGAAGGCTGTCAGGTTTGGATCGGGATTCCATTATTGCTTTGTGCATGTCATCTCTCGTCCTTCAACCGTTTTACGGGAGTTCCTGAAGGCGGTCCAGCACTCAAACCTCTGAAGAGCTACCCGATTAGAGAAGAAATTGGTCGGCTAATTATTACAAACACATATTAATCACTTCAAGATATTGGTTCGCCCCGCAAGACATGTCCCCCGATTAGCCACTGGGTTAGGAAAATTTCTCCCGCCAAGTTGGAAGTGATGCCATGTGGACTAATTAGTGAGCCAGGTACCAACTGGGGGCGCAGAGGCGAACCCGAATTATCTAAGGAATTGGGCCAGCCCTTGTCTTTATGAACATCTGGCCCGGAGATTAATTCTGTAACCAATCCATCGTCTCGGACGTACACCAAAGTGCCCCAAAGTTGTGTAACCAAAAAGCCGCTCCTATATCGAGTGATTCCACTCGGGCTTGTTAGAAACGGGCTCTTCTCTATCCTTATGATTTCTCCATCGGGCCGCATCCAAATCATCCTCTGATTAGCACGATCGGCGATCACCAATTCGTAACCATCAACGGTAACTTGGCACCTTATTGCATGCGGGCAACTAAAAGTTTGGCCAGATTTGGATCCATCAAAAGATCTTAAAAAATCACCTCTAGAATTAAAGTGAAGAATTAGATAGCTGGAATATCCATCGGCAATCCAAATATCTCCATCTGGGGCAATCGTTATTCCTGTGGGCGACCATGCCTTCAGATTGAATTGCTCTAGATTCGGTTGCATCAATTCCTGTGTAATTTTCCCTTGCAAATCTATCTTTGCTACCCGAGAACGAGAAAATCGATCCACATACTTCTTGCCTTCTGGCACGTACTTATGTCCAATATCGCAAGCCCAGATTCCGTCCTTGGCGTTGACCACGTCATGCATCTCGCTCAGCGCGGTCTCTATTAACTGACATTTCCCGGTTAACAAATCTTGGATTACCAGAGTTGATCCATTTGGCGACGCAAAGACCAAGTGGCCATCATCGAGCAAGTCGATTCCAGAATGCTGCCAGCTCATCTCCTTCGCATCACCCACAAATACGTCGCTCAAGTGAAAAGTGAAGGTTCCTGAATCCATTTCCGAATCCTACTTATTTTCCAAATAGAATAGAATTCTTGCACTATCTTCCAGTGGATTATCGCTTAACTCCAAAACAAACTTTGCTACTGCCTTATATATCGGATCGCGCCGCTGAAAACGTGAAGTCAATACTCCCTCAAAATCCGTCAAAATATTTCCGCGCCCAATTCCCACTGCTCCCGCACGTAATACCACTTCATCCAACGGAATTCGCAGATATATCGGCATAACTGCCTTGAGAATTTCAATGTTTTTCACGTAATCAACTACAGAACCGGCAGCTCCTCCAACAAATGGAGCTGGCCGTTCACATAGATCCTCAAGATATTGACTTTCCAATTGGTGTAATTCCTCAACAGGTAGTGTGGCAAGCTGATCTCGAGTCAGGCCTGTTAGAAGAGACATTTCGGAATCATTATCGATGTATGTCCAGTCCAATCTTTCGGCCAAAATCCTTCCAATAGTCGTCTTACCCGCCCCCATCGGTCCTATGAGGACAATTTTTTGGGGCGTAAACCATTTCAATCTAAATCCATCGGAGATCGTGACCATTTCATCTTCGAATACGCTTTTGCATTTCTATTGCAACTTCCCGAGCACTTGCGCGCTCAGATTTTGATAAATCCACAATTATGTTCTGTTGATCTTCCATTGGACGATTTTGGCTCAATTTGTCCTTAGCTTCTACATGTTTTACCCGCATAGTAACGCCCACGATGGCTTTCAATTGGCCTTCCAAATATTTTAGATCGGCTTGATCGGTACTCCATGGATCATTTCGCTTTGATTCGTGAAAATCTGTCAAGGAGGAAACAATTCGGTAAAGCTCTTCGACATCATCGGTGACTTCCAGAGTTCCCGAAAGGTGCACGCTCTGATAATTCCAGGTAGGCACCACGCGATGGTTGCTCACTTTAGCCAAGTAATTGGAAGGAGAGATGTATGCATCGGACCCATGGGCAATTGCCAACCCGAGGGTTCCTTCTTGAATCGACTTCCATTGACTATTTTGTCTGGCCATATGCATCAACAGAACTCCGAAGTCGCTCTCAGTACGAGAAGTCGTATCCCAAATGCAGGGAAGCAAGGAGGAAATTGGTTGTCCGGCTCCATCTACCGTTACCAGATCCACCACGTTGGCTCGAGAAACAAAATCCTCAATCGCCTCAAACTGAGTCACTTCAAAATGCTTCGGAATGTACATAGGGGAAGTCTGCCATTCTTGCAACCTGCGAGGCAGACTCCTGAAGCCTCTAGGCAGGCATTTCCAAAAGGTCTACAGTTTCGATTCAACACGCTTGAAGAGATATTGGGGTGAGTTATGGATACAGTTTCAAGAAATACCGCGATCACTGTTAGGGCGTTTAATGACGCCTTCAATAGCCACGACATCGACGCGGTAATGGCGCTAATGACCGATGACTGCATTTTTGAGAATACTTCCCCCGCTCCAGATGGGAGTCGATATGAAGGCGCTACAAGTGTGCGGGCAGCACTTGGAGATTTCTTGGCGAGTTCGGCGCAAGCCAAATTTGAGGAAGAGGAGCTAATTGCTTGCCAAGATCGCTGCATCGTTCGATGGCGCTACTCCTGGGGGGATGGGCATGTAAGGGGCGTCGATGTAATGCGGGTTCGAGATGGAAAGGTGAGCGAAAAGTTCGCCTACGTAAAAGGGTGAAGTGCACTACCCCAACGCAAATCTCACTACAACTGTCGATCGCATGCAGAAATCAGGGCGCTTCAACGACTTGTTGAAAAAGTCACTTTAGGACAACTCAATGTTTTGGACGAGATTACCAATACCATTACCCAATTGCTGAGAAAAAAAGAGGAGTGACTGTGACAAAGAAATTAACCGCTGAATTCTTGGGGACTTTTACCCTGATCCTAATTGGAGCCGGATCGATTATGAACGGCAAAGCGGATTTACTTGGCATCGCCTTGGCCCACGGTTTAGCAATCGCAATAATGGTAACCGCGTTCGCATCCGTATCAGGCGCGCACTTTAACCCAGCTGTTTCGCTAGCAATGTTGGTTACCCGTCGGATAGACCCAAGAACTTTTCTCTCATACGTCGTCGCACAATTGGCTGGCGCAAGCGCGGCGGCGCTAGCTCTTCGCTACATTTCGGGATGGAATAGTGATGCGGGAAAATCTCTGGGCGCCACGTCGGTCGCCATGGGGGTAAGCCCAGCAAGAGCGGCGTTGGCTGAAGCAATTGGAACATTTTTGCTTGTGGTTGTGATTTTTGCTGTGGCGGTAGATAAAAAGGGGATGTTTAGCGCAGTGGCGGGTTTCCCGATTGGTCTAATGATCACGTTAGATATTCTCTTTATGGGACCACTTACAGGCGGGGCCGTCAATCCGGCGCGTTGGTTTGGTCCAGCCCTAGTTTCTGGCAGTTGGACAAATAGTTGGGTTTGGCTTGTGGGTCCGTTGCTGGGTGGCGCAGTTGCGGCCTGGGCATACGAAAAGATTATTGCGCCAGAAAAATAGATTCAATCCAATTTGATTCTATATTGAACCTTGCCAGAAACCTGAGTGAAGGTGTCGTAGAGCCTGCGTGCTACTTCATTTGTTCCATCTGTATTCCAATAAAGTCGACTGGAGCCCGCTTTCTTGGCAATCTCTAAAACTGAGTTAATTAAAGCTTTGCCCAGTCCGGCGCTTCTCTCCTTCGGTGAGACATAAAGATCCTCAAGATAACAATAGTTTTCGGGTGCCCAAGTCGAATTTTGAAAAGAGTAGTGAGTTAATCCAAACACGCGTCCTTCCACTTCTAGAGCCAAGCCATGTGAATTGAACGTCGGATCAAGTAGGCGTTGCCACGTAAGTTCGATTTGCTCTGGACTTAATTCGGTTTCATAAAACTTCAGATATCCATCAAAGAGCTCTTTCCAGATTGGCTTATCGCCAGGTTGAAGGGGGCGAATTTGTGGCTCCATTGGATAACGCTACCAATCTACGGCAAGAAAATGTCTTACACTCAATCATTCTGATTAGCGGATCTGAAGCGGAGAATCTAGTGAATGACTCAAAATCCTTGACGGACAGGGTTGTAATCGTCACGGGTGGAGGACGTGGAATTGGCGCGGGAATTTCGCAGATCTTGGGAAGATCTGGAGCGGCTGTAGTTATTTTTCATCCCGATGATGGAAGATTCGATGAGGCTCGTCAGGCCAAAAGTGTTACTGAAGAAATAATTAAAAATGGGGGTCGCGCTTCCACACTTTGTGTAGACGTCTCAGACCGTGACCGAGTTTTATCCGCCGTTGATCAAGTATTTGCCGACTATGGTCGCATAGACGGGCTAGTTAATAACGCTGGAATCTGCGACTTTGCCTCCTTCTTCGACATTTCACCCGAAAATTGGGATCGCCATCTTGCCGTGAACCTCTCTGGGCCTTTCTTTTTAGCACAAGCGGTTGCCCGACATATGAGAGATCAAGGAAAAGGCTCAATCGTCAACATCAGCACCGTCTCATCATTTCGCGCAGGAGATCAGCAAGTTCATTACATATCCAGCAAGGGCGGACTAAATTCGTTAACGACTTCTATGGCGCACGAACTAAGAGATTTGAATATTCGCGTCAATGCAATATTGACTGGTGGCGTTGCGACTGATATTAATTTGGATAAGAGGCGGGCCGAAGAGCGGAGAACAGGGATTGCCTATACAGAAGGCCCAGGTGTTCGCAAAATGGGAAGACCCGAAGATCTGGGCTACGCAGTTCGATATCTGCTTTCTGATGAAAGCGAGTGGGTTACGGGAGCACTTATGTCTGTCGATGGTGGAGCGATGAGAGCATGACGACCAATCAACTTTTTCAAGCAAAGAGATGAGAGCGAAATGAAGATTGCAGAAGTGAAGGTCTTTTTATCTGGTCCCCAAAAAGGCCTAGAGGATCTAGATTCTAAACATCGCAGTTCTTGGCTACTGGAAACCGAAATCGCCAATCCGATGTCGATTCATGCTCAATACCGACCAAAGCGTTCTTTATGGCTACCTAAATGGGGCAGGATGATCGTGCAAATTATCGCCGATGATGGCAGCTATGGTCTGGGTGAAAGCAGTGGCGGTGGCCGCGCCTCCGCAGAAATTATCGCGGGACATCTGAAGCAATTTCTGATCGGAAAAGATCCCTTTGAGGTAGAACGACTTTGGGACATTATGTTTAGAGCATCCTTACCTTACGGTCGCAAAGGCGCCCCAATCATGGCCATATCCGCCGTGGATTTCGCGCTCTGGGATTTAATATCCAAGAAACGCCAAGAGCCGCTTTACCAATCACTTGGTGGGCTGGCAAAGGATTCCATTCAGGCATATTTAACTGGTAATGGAATCAAAGAGACCATGGGGCTTGGCTTTATGGGACATAAGTTGGCGATGCCGTTTGGTCCTGCATCTGGTCGCAAAGGTATGGATGCGAATGTGGCGTTAGTTAAGGAATCGCGCGAATTAGTCGGCTCCGATGCCGAAATTATGCTGGATTGCTATATGTCTTGGGATGTCGAATACACAATTCGGATGGCACAACTGATTGAACCTTACGGGGTTAAGTGGATAGAAGAGGCGCTACCGCCCGATGATTACGTTGGATACGCAATATTGCGAAAATCAATTACATCCACTGCTATCGCGACCGGCGAGCATGAATACACCAGGTATGGGTTTCAATCATTGCTAGATGCAGGCGGTGCCAGTATTTTGCAACCAGATATCGCATGGTGTGGTGGCCTCACGGAAGCTAAAAAGATATGCGCCCTCGCATCGGCCCAGGCTTTGCCCGTAATTCCGCATGCAGGCGGCTTGCAAGCCCACGCGCTTCATTTACTCTTTGCTGAAGTTGGAATTCCCTATGCGGAATACTTCATCTTCGGTCAGGCTGAGGAACCAAATCCAGATCCAATATTCACCGGAATTCAAGCGCCAACCAACGGATGGTTTGCACCGCCTGCTGGGATAGGTGCTGGTATTGATTTTGCAGAAAGCGCAGACAAGTTTCTCTATGAAATTACGGGTGCGTTGCCCGTAGATCGGTAGGGCAAGAAGCAAGTGCACGTACACCCTCTTATTGGCTACAAACATCAACACGGTGTGGGGATACGTAGCGTCAATCTTTTAATTTCACTCTCTACCTGCGCAAACCACGCTGTCGAGGAAATTGCAAAGAATGTTGATATAACGGTGATAAGTAGCGCAATTGCTGCTACGGACTCAGATTCCCTGGCGGCTTTTTCCGAATCGACGCTAACTTCACTGATTTCACATCCAAACACATCCTGCGCGCGAATTGTGGCCGCAGGATGCGAGGAGATACGAATTCCCAACCTAATGGCCCATTTACGCGAAGTGAATCCAGCCGTTGAATATTTGGTCGTTAGCGAAGGCCGAAGCGAAGCATCAGCAATATCTCTTGCTTCCAATGGTGCCACAGACCTAATTACGCAATCATTGCCGGGCTTAGGCGAAATTCCCAAGCCAAAGATAGTTATCGGTTTCTCCAAAGAACCGCCAAATCTTGCCTCGCTAGTGGAAGCGTTAAAAGTGGTCGGTATTGAGTCCGAGCTCCATGAATACTTCAACGAAGAAATGGACGTTATTCTAGATTGGGCGCTTAGCGGCGCGCACGCCATACTTTCTTTCACTCCGCCAAGTCTTTATCCAGTAGGGACTTTGCTTTCCCCTGTCATAAACATTGCTTCAGATTCGGAATTTCACTCTAAATTTCTCGAGGATTTCGACCTTATTTCCTCTGCTTCGATCTCAGACATTGTCAATGAAATTCTAGGTGTCTTCAATCGAATCCGAACATTTAGTGAATACACAAAATCTGTACCACCACTAGCGATAGAGTCCAAAACCGTGCCATCGATTTCTAAACCGATCGCCCTAATCGCTCTAAATGCCGTTTTCCACAATCTGGCTTTAGATTTGCAAAGAAACTTCGATTCCGTTCAATACCTACCTGGTCAAGTAGATGTCGCGCAAGTTGCTGGTAAAGCACAAATGGTCATTGTGCTTAGCACCGGAAACTCAACTGAAGTTTTAACTTTGAAAAGCTTCCCAGTAAATGTTTTAGTCGTTGCGTTGAGTGAAGCTGGATCCCTCGGTGGATTGGTTGCAGCAATTTCTAAAATAGTTATCGATGCAAATAGAAACTCCCGAGAGCCGCTCTGAAAACGACATCTCGGGAGTCTTTATCTATTAATCAGGAAGTACGGTTTTTAGCGTTAAGTTTGCAGATACGACCAAGTTCATCGTAAATATTCTTAGCGCTTACTTCGATCTTTTGGGTACCGTTAAGCGCCTTTTGAACTTCTGGCAGGCAGGTATTGGCAGCCCAAGTGGTGTAGCTAGGGAATACATAGTCGTTGTAATAGCCAGTCTTAAGTGCATCAAATGCCACTTTGAACTGTGGGTTGTCAGTTACGAATGAGTCATTGATCGCCGCGGAAGCCGTTGGAATATAACCAGTGGCCTTAAGGAAGGCGCCTTGCGCAGGCGCTGATCCCCAGTAACTAGCAAATTCAAAACCGCCATCTGGGTTTTTCGCGCCTTTGAAGACGGCATTGGCCAAAGGAGAGAAGACTCCAGTTGTCGCAAGCGGGCCTTGTGGCATTTTTGCGGTCTCTACCTGAGTGCCGTATTTCCAATTTTGACCAACCGTAACAAAGCTTCCAGTGTGGTGAGCGACCATCGCAGTTTTTCCGGAATAGAAGGCTTGGAAAATTTGCGCAAAACCATCACCGGTAACCGTAGGAGGAACTGCCTTATCCTTTAGCGATAAGTTGACCCAGAAGGCGATCGCATCGCGGAGTGCTCCAAAATCAACAGTGCGGTTAAGCGTGCGCCAATTGATAATCGGTCCATTGAAAGCATGAATCATCTTTGGAATGAATCCGCCGCCACCCGAACCGCCGCGCAAGCCAAACCCGTAGAGTCCCTTGGATGGATCACTAAGCGCAATGGCTGTATCACGGAACTCGGCAAGTGTCTTTGGTGCAGACTTGATGCCTTTGGCTTCCAATAGATCCTTGCGATAGTAGAGCCAGTCGACGAAGGTAAAGACTGGGATTCCATAGGTTTTTCCCTTAACAATGAAGGCCTTTTGCGCTTCAGTGGTTGGTTCCAACCCTGGCCATTGCTTGGCATAAGTGCTGATATCAGCCACGCCGCCAAGTTTGACCATGTCGCCCATACGGGGGGCGGTCATCATCAGCGCATCTGGACCTGACTTTGCCGTAACGGAAGCCACGTACTTTGTCATCCAGTCGTCGTTGGTGATTGTCTCCACCGCAAGCTTGATTTTCGGTGAGGCTTTCGCGAACCCATCGGTGACCGCCGTGAAGCCCTTTCGTTCATCAGCGCCAGTAAAGTGATTCCAATAGGAAACATCTCCGACTCCTGGCGTATTTAACTTTTTTGCGGCCGCGATAGAAGGAGTTGCTGCAGTTGCTCCAACTGCAGTTGCTGCCCCCACTACACCAACAGCCTTCAATAGCGATCTACGATCGAGATCGCCAACTTGATTTTCCATGAACTCTCCCCTTCTGTAAGTTTGCTTGCCCGAATTGGACAACCAATTTTAGATACGCGCCTTTACGGCAAGAAAGTACTTATCCCCCTCACTCTTTCAAACTTCCCGCAGTGATTCCCGAAACCATTTTTCTTCCCACCAGCGAAAATCCGATTAAAACTGGAATTAGGCTAATGATTGCTGTTGCCGTCAACTGCTCCCAGGGAAGTTGGAACTCACCAATCATTTCCTTTAACCCGACTGGCCAAGTGCGTGAACGCTGTGAGGAGGTTAAAAGTAGAGCAAAGAGAATGTCATTCCACGCCTCAATTGCCACCAAGGTGCCAGTGGCAGCCAAGCCCGGCAGTACAAGTGGTAGCGAAACGCGCCACAGCGCGCCGAGGCGACTGCATCCGTCGATGCGGGCGGCGTTCTCTAAATCGGTAGGTAACGAATCAAAGAAGCCTTTCATAAACCAGACCGTCGCGGGAATAGTGAAGGTCGTATACGCCAGCGCCAATCCAATTTTTGTATCAAGCAATCCAATTCGAAACATAAGAACGTAAATTGGGACGAGAAGAAGAACGCCCGGAATCAAGCGAATGAGGATGTAAGAAAGCAGAACCCCTTGACGCCCTCTAAAATTACTTCTTGAGAGTGCGTAGGCCGCCCCCGTACCTAAAGTGAGGCTCAAGATCACTGTAATCGTGGAAATCGTTAGACTGTTTCGGATCAAAACTGGGAAATTGGTATC
>JANXME010000238.1 GCA_025354785.1 Actinomycetes bacterium
ATCGGCTTCATCACCCTTTTTGGAACTTTAGTCACCGCTTATGGACAGGTTCTTGATCCCACTTTCGTTCTGCCATTGATTGGGAACTTTGCCCCATACGAATATTTCACTGAGCTAATAACTATTTTCACTGGCGTTGGAATCGTAACTTTGATCGGTATACGTCAAGTAACGCGCTTTTCGCGAAAAGGTAGAAGCTCCAGATTTTTTGGTTCAGGCTCACTAAAGGCCTACTTCGTTGAAGCCACAATTCTCGTAGTCGTCTTCTGCGTAGTCGCTCTGCGCGGGTTAGAGGGTGCGCTCTCAAACGACATGGTTTGGAGTTGGCATTACCCATTCTCTTGGCGGGTTGTACTGATATTCAAAGAGTATTCATTGCAATCTATTTTGAATCTCATTCAATTAGTGGCCGCAATCAAGATCGTCGTCTCCATGACTTGGTTTATCGTCATTGCCCTAAACCTCACGATGGGCGTCGCTTGGCACCGTTTCTTGGCCTTTTTTAATATTTATTACAAACGGCACAGCGATGGCTCTAACTCACTGGGCGACTTGCCCGAGATGCTTTCACACGGAAGACCAATCGACTTTGATGACCCTTCCGAAGATGATGTCTTTGGTCTGGGTACTCGCGCTGACATCTCCTGGAAGGGTCTGCTAGACATGACTTCCTGTACGGAGTGCGGACGCTGCCAATCTCAATGCCCGGCCTGGCACACCGAGAAACCACTCTCGCCCAAACTCCTAATTATGGCAATGCGCGATCACGCTATGGCAAATGTCGTGGAAAATGAAGCCCTGGTTGGAGAATTAGCTCCAATTTCCTTTGATGTGCTCTGGTCTTGCACCACTTGCGGAGCCTGCGTGAATGAATGTCCAGTTGATATTGAACACATCGACCACATAGTGAATATGCGCCGATTCCAAGTTTTGGTGGAATCGGAGTTCCCATCGGAGTTAACTGGAACATTTCGGAATTTAGAAACTTCAGGAAATCCGTGGGGAGCAAATCGCAGCGATCGCGAAAGTTGGATAGCAGAATGTGATTTTCCAGTTCGGGTAGTGGAAGGGCAATTGCCTGAAGACGTCGAATATCTTTTCTGGGTTGGTTGCGCTGGCGCGTATGAGGAACGTGCGAAGAAGACAACAAAAGCGGTGGCAGAGTTGCTTTACATGTCAGGCGTGAATTTTGCGGTGCTTGGTAAGAAGGAGACTTGTACTGGAGATCCAGCGCGTCGAGCTGGCAACGAATTCCTTTATCAAATTCTGGCAAAAGAGAATATTGAAACTTTCAAGGAGGTATTCTCCGCGCGACCTAGTAAAGGGCAGAAAAAGATTGTGGTCACCTGCCCTCATTGCTTTACGACAATCGGTCGCGACTACGCCCAAAGTGGTTTCGAATTAGTAATGATCCATCACACTCAACTGCTAAATCAATTGGTCAAGGAAGGCAAACTAATTCCGATCAATAAGAGTGAGAAGAAGTTGACCTATCACGACCCTTGTTACTTAGGTCGTCACAACCAAATCTATGCACCACCTCGCGAACTTCTAAAAGCCACTGGCGTCGCAGTGACTGAAATGCCACGCAACCAAGAACGCTCCTTCTGTTGCGGTGGTGGAGGCGGACGAATGTGGATGGAGGAAAAAATCGGTACTCGAATCAACATGAATCGAGTTGAGGAGGCCCTAGCAACTGGCGCGGAAGAAGTGGCTGTTGCATGTCCCTTTTGCCGAGTTATGGTCGGCGATGGCGTGAGTTCAAAAGAGAGCAAAGTTGAAGTTCTCGATGTCGCCCAAGCGCTGTTGAGATCGGTCAAGAACGTCAATTTGGCCAATTAGAGCCAGGTTCAATTACTAGAGCCTCGCCTCAAGAATCTAGTCGGCTAACAGGTGTTTCTCAGATAATTCCCAGACTTATGCAGGAGTATCTGCCCCAGAGGTGATGAAAATGACGACTCTCAAAGAGCGTGAAATAGCAAGTGAATTGACCGAGACGACCACACATCGAATCTTGGTGGTCGACGATGAAACCAGCATTAGCGACCTGATCTCAACCAGCCTGCGATTTGTGGGCTTTGATGTCAAAACTGCTGCCAACGGCGCCCAAGCTTTGCAAGTAGCCGAAAGCTTTCGGCCCCATGCCATTGTTCTAGATGTCATGTTGCCAGACCTTGATGGCTTCGAAGTCTGCAAGCAGCTTCGCAACGATGGCCATAACGTAGGAGTCCTATTTCTCACCGCCAAAGATGGCATGGAGGACAAAGTCGCCGGGCTAACCATCGGTGGCGATGACTACATGACAAAGCCTTTTAGTCTAGAAGAGTTAGTTGCTCGACTCCGAGCGTTGCTGCGTCGCACTGGCGCCATTGAAATGAGCGTTGATGACGAGAAGATTCGCTTCGCTGATCTGGAGTTAGATGAAGGCTTACATGAAGTTCGACGCGCAGGTCAATTGATTGACCTTTCGCCTACGGAATTCTTGTTGCTTCGGTATCTCTTAATAAATGCCGATCGGGTTGTTTCCAAAGCGCAGATCCTGGACCACGTTTGGCAATACGATTTTCGGGGCGACGCTGGAATTGTTGAGACATATGTTTCCTACCTGCGCAAAAAAATTGACATCTTCGACCCTCCATTAATCCATACGGTGCGCGGAGTCGGTTATCGTCTGCGGATGCCCCCTAAAAAATAGTTATCAAAGCTCTTGATAACTAGTATCCGTATAAACTCGGTGCCACAATGACTTCTCGGCTGCGTAAAGTATCTACGCCACTTTCGATGTGGTCTTTGCGCAATCGATTGACCGTAGGAATTCTGCTACTTTCGGCGATTGGTTTTTTGGCATCCGATCTCGTTGCCCGAAGTGCTTTACAAAACTTCTTGATTAATCAGGTAGATGGTCAACTAACCAGCGTCGCAGGTGGATCCGAACTCCGATTAGACCGTGCAGGGATCGCGCCGTCAGATAACATGCAGTACGGTGCACCAAGTAGCGAGGGTGACGATGCTCAATCCTCACCATCAACAGCAGCGAATACTCAATCACCACTAAAGCCTTTGCGACAAGTACCCACCACCATGTCGGTCACTTTGCTTGATCCACTTGGCAACATAGTTGGAGTGGTAGGGGGAGATTTAAATTCACAAGCCGTTGGCAAGTACATCCAGGGGTTCACCCCCGAGGTGGTTTCCACGCACAAAAACCTGCCTTTTACTGTTACCTCGTCGGGAAGCGAGTTTCGGTTGTTGGCTCGAATCTTGCCATCAGCTGAAGGAAGTGTGGTTGTTGCGCAATCTTTAGAAAATGTTAACCAAACTCTACATCGCCTGCAGTTACTCTTTATTTTTATAGGCCTGATCGTCTTACTACTTATTGCCTTTGCATCCCGGAAAGTAATTGCAATTGGTCTCAAACCTCTGGAAGCGGTTGAAGCAACAGCGCAATCCATCGCTTCAGGCAATCTCTCTGCCCGACTGCCGGAGGCAAAGCCCGATACCGAGGTAGGCCGGCTTGTATCCTCCCTTAACCAAATGTTGGCCCGAATTGAGGAATCTTTCGCAGCGCGTACCGAAAGTGAAAGCCGACTTCGTCGTTTCGTAGCAGATGCCAGCCATGAACTCCGTACTCCTCTAACGGCAATCCGCGGTTTTGCCGAACTCCATCGCCAAGGCGCGGTGAAGGGCGAGAGAGAAACCAAAGAGCTAGTTGGTCGAATAGAGAAAGAGTCACTTCGCATGGGGATGTTGGTAGAGGATCTCCTACTCCTTGCTCGACTAGACCAAGCCCGTGAAATTACAACCGCACCGGTTGATTTAGTAGGTACAGTCGCCGATGTGGTTGCATCTGCCCGCGCTGCCGGACCGCATCACCCCATTCTTTTTGAAAAAAATCTTGACGAAGTTTATGTTTTGGGAGATAGCGATCGCATACATCAAGTCGTTGCGAATTTATTGGCAAATGCCCGAACACATACCCCAGAGGGAACTCCCATTACGGTGAGCATCGCACATTCAGATGATGGGGCCACGGTTTCTGTCTCAGATAAAGGTCCCGGTTTGAGCGAAGAGGACCAAGAGCGAATTTTTCAACGTTTCTTCCGCGCGGATCCTTCCAGGTCACGGAATAGGGATGAAGGCAGCGGCCTAGGACTTTCCATAGTCGATGCTGTTATGCGCGCCCACGGAGGACGAGTTAGCGTGACTTCAAAGATGGGTGAAGGCGCAACCTTTACCCTCTTTTTCCCTATCTCTGCTTAGTATTTTTGTACTAACTCTCCACTTACTAAGCCAGTGCCCGAGAGAAACTAAACGCTGGGACCTAGATTTTCCATCGCGCGCAAAGCGGCGATCCGATCGGCGATCGGAGGATGAGTATCAAATAAACGGGATACAGCTTTGCCATCCAGAGGTGATTCAATCCAGATGTGCGCGACCGCCGTTGAACGTTGGCGCACCACAGTCGAATCTGCGGCCAACACCTCTAGCGCTGAACGAAGTCCTGCGGGGTTACGAGTGAAAGCAACAGCAGTTGCGTCCGCGAGCGCCTCCCGGCGGCGTGAAATCGCAGACTTTAAAAGTAAAGCGGCGATCGGCGCCAGTATCAAAATTACCAACGAGACGACCAAAGCTATTGGGTTGGAATTATTATTGCGATCATCGCGGCGGCCACCACTAAACCACATCATGCGGGTCAGGAAATCGCTAAGTAGCGCAATTGCTCCTGCTGTCGTTGCTGCTACCGCCGAAACGAGAGTGTCGCGATTGCCGACATGAGACATTTCATGGGCGACAACGCCCTGCAATTGGTCTCTATCCATCACATTAAGAATTCCGGTTGTGAAGGCAATAACCGCATGCTCTGGATTTCGCCCAGTTGCAAATGCATTTGGTGCTTGATCTTCCACAATTGCGACCTTCGGCATGGGCAAGCCGCTGGCGATCGTGACCTCATGAATCAAATTAAAGAGATTTGGATTATCGCTCTCCTGAATCTGCCTCGCGCCTGTCATCTTCAAAACTATGGTGTCCGAAGAGTAAAAAGATCCCCAGATAGACACGAGTGCTATACCAACAGCAATCGGGACAATGCCCACAGAACTTTGGCCAAAGTAAGTTAAAGCAGCAAAGATGACGAGGCCAACAAGCAAGCCCATCCCGCCTTATAGAGATCG
>JANXME010000252.1 GCA_025354785.1 Actinomycetes bacterium
ATTCACAGTTGTCAGAGACCGCAGTAGTGCATCTGCTCAACCGCTACGGTTCATTGATCGGTGAGATTACTGATCTGATAGCTGGCGATCGGACCTTGGCGCAACGACTAACCCCCGAGTTACCATATTTGCGCGCGGAAATTCACTATGCGGCAAGTCATGAGGGAGCTCGAAGTGTCGAAGATGTAATTGCAAGACGCACGAGATTGGCCTTCGAAGCAGAGGAAAGTGGCGATTCTTTGGCGCGCGAAGTAGCCAATATTATTTCGCCGATTCTTGGTTGGAGTTCTAAGGAACGCAACGATTCAATAAAACGCTATTTGGCAATTTCCAAACATGAACGAAATTCCGCGCAAGAATTATTGACAATCGCTTAAGAAAACTAATTCCTAATCTGATTTTTGCAAGTATCCACCGGCACTATTGGTTGTGGGGTTGTTGTCGGCGTATTAATGGGAACGGGCACTGGAATCTGGCCTTGAATCACCGCGAAAGTTATAGGCATCGAACTTGTCGCGTGAGTGCCAGAAACATCGTTATAAACAACTTGCCCGCTCCAAACTCCCGCCGGAATTCCAACAATCTTTAGCAACCAACTTCCACTTGAGGCACGAGTGGCAGCTTGGGATGGCTTATTTGGAAAAGGGTTAGCTGGATCGACTACGAATTTCACGGATCCAGTGATGACTGGGGTTTGGGTGGGACGGCTGACGTCGACTAGAAATGTCACAGGGTCATTTGTGGTACTCGAAACTGTTGCTCCCAGAGTTAATTGAGTTGGTTCTTGAACTGGCAGTAAATCGCTTATTTCAGGGGTCCAGGTGCCCTTCATCATCTGCAGAAAAGTGCTTGGATTTCCTTTAAAGACATTTAAATCTACGCGCGCACCAGATACCCCGTACTTTTGAGCAATTCCACAGGATGTGTACTGCCAAATTGTCCAAAGTGAAGTGCAATTTGACGTAGTCCAAGAATGTGCGAAGCATCCGATATTCTTCAGCCCTGGCTGGGCCAGAGGGTCGGCCGGATTGATGCCGTAATGCGCTAGCCAGAGTGGATACTTTGCCAGACTGCCATCTCTAACCATTGCAGTTTCTAGGAACTGCGGATACGAATAAATAAAAGGTGTACGTCCAGTCTTTGCTGCTACCGCTTCCAGCCAAGTTTTTGCCCAGAGGGTGATGAGCGTGCGGGAGGTGTACTTACTGCACTTTCCATTTCCGGCCACTCTGACACAATTATTTTCCAAGTCCAGCGCATAGGAAAAGTCGCGCTCACGGTAACCACCTAGGCTGGCTAATCTCCAAATTACTTTCTGCGCTTGCGCGCTAGCGTCCTCGACGACGATGGCTGGATCTGTCGTGTCAGGCAGAGTCGCGTAGTGGTAGAAGCCGGTATAGATTCCGACAGCTTGCGCAGCGTTATGGTCGAGCGTCAAATATTTAACTGCCTCTGCATCGGCGGAATCTTTGGTATCCGATGCTTTAATCATTACAAAGCGAATTCCTGCTGCGTACATTTTTACGAAATCGATTGGAGCACCGCCAGGATGTTGCCAACGACTGATATCCATGCCGTGGATCCGATCACCTGGCCCGGCTTGCGCAATAAGTGAGGTCGGGTCGGCTCTGGCCATCTCCGGCACCGCTTTCACTCTGATCGATCTAGTCGCTGAAATAGTGCTCTTCCCAATCGTGCTAGCCACCGCTCGATATTTCACAGAAACAGTTTGGGCCGAAGCGGCAGCTTCGATGCGCCAGGTACCTGCTTTTGTCGTCCTGGTGGCGAGTTGGCTCTTTCCCCATTTTCCGTCGAGCTCCACCTGGATCGAGATTCTAATATCGCTTTTGGCTGGCCTAAGTTGTCCATATAAAGTTACGACGGGTTCGGCATAGCTGGGGGTTTGTACAACTGCAAATGAAAGCGAGTTTGCGCTAGCTTGAACGGGGAGCAGCTCTAATGACGATACCGAAAGAGTTAGTACCAGCCCTAGACCCAGTTTCGTTAATAATTTCATTGAATTTCTTTCACCCGTAGATCCACTCCGACAATAATTTTTATGGCGCTCTGCAATTCATTAATGTGGCTCTGGCGAATTTGCGAGTATTCATGGCGGCCCGCGAACTTACGAACATCTGAAAAATCCAGAAGTAAAACTTCCCCCTCCAAGTTGGCAAGCCGTGCGTCAAAAAAAGAGAGCCACGCCATACGATTTTGACGCTCAAGTTCGTCAAGAATGTCGCTCCACCGCGCGCGAAGTTCATCCAGATTCATGGAAGTGACGATACCCGAACCTAACTCAGGGGGCTGCTACTGCGCTGGAGATCCAACCCATTTCTGATACTGATTGGTCAAGAGGACCCGCAGATTGCGCTTTCGGTCAGACTCGATGCCCAAGCGCGCCGCGATGCGCGCCACAATTTGTTCCACAGATTTTTCACTGACAAATCTCATTTTTGCAATTTGCCCATTGCTCATACCTACCGCCACTAAACGTAGAGTTTCGACTTGAATATCCGTTAGCAGACTCAGCGCGGCATATGGGGATTTTCCATTTAGCCCAGCTTGCGGGTTTGCCCAGGCGACTTTCTCATCTGCGTCTATGGCGCGTTTGGAATCGGGAACGGCGTCACAGAGAACATCTAGATCGGCCATGGAACGTTTAAGCACAAGTCGAGCACTACGGGCGATATCTTTTTCATAAATGGAAATTAATCTAAGGTCTGGACAAGAAGTAGTGTGGACTACTCCGAGATTCTTATTTGTCTTTCGCATTTCATGGGCGAGTGCGGCGCCTTTTTGCGAATTAAAATGCAAATCGATCACTACCACGTCGGGCTGCAACGTCACGAAAAGGCTTTCTGCGGTGGACAACGAGTGAGATTTTCCATTTACATTTACGCCCCGCAGACGCATCGCCTCGGCCAAAGTTGCCAACTCAAAGGCGTCATCATTTACCAGCAAGACGGCGAGTACCATAGTAAAACTTACTCTATGTTAAGTCGCTCTGTAATATTGAGATTGGGCTTTAAGAGTGCGCGTTGCGTATGAAGACTAGGGATTGCCCTACCAAGAACTAATGGGTTGAATTAAGTATTTCTGAAATGGCTAATGAAATGTTTCTGGCGACACGGGAGGCCGTTATTGGGCCGGACGCGGAGGCAATTCCCGCGGCCCTAGAGTGGATAAAAATTGCTGATGCTGCAATGGCCGCTAGTGAAATTTCATTTCGCACAATCTTCCCTGAATTGGTGGCCATCAAGGCCCCTACGATTCCAGCCAGGACATCTCCTGTTCCGGCGGTGGATAACCACGGCGTCGACGCGGGCAATTCGATGAGATCGTCTGGCGAAGCGACAACGCTGGAATTGCCTTTTAGTAAGACGGTCACTGCAAATTCTTGCGAAGCCACCACCGCCCATTTCTTCGGATCTTGAGAAATCTCCCCACTTGAGGTCGAGATATTGCGCGTGCCAAGAAGTCCTGCAAGTTCTCGATAATGGGGAGTGATGATGGTCGGGCCAGCGCTTTGAACTGCAAAGGAGAGGGCTCCAGCATCTAGACAGAGAGGTTCTCCACTTTTACAAGCCTGATTGATTTCTCTGCGTCGTCGCCTACTAATTGAATTTGCATCGATCCCTGAACCAATAAGCCACGCGCCGACTCTTCCTCCACCAAAAACTACTTCGGGGCATTTTGCCAATATTAACTTTTCTACATATCCCGGGCCGAAATAACGTAGCAGCCCTAACCCCGTCTCCATCGCCGCCCAACAAGTAAGGACTCCAGCCCCCGGATACTGGCGTGAGCCGGTTATTGTGCCAAGTACTCCACGCGAATATTTGTCATCTTGGGGCAAAGGAATCGCAAAAATTTGGCGCGCATCTTGCGCGCTCCACAATTTCCATTCACTCATAATCTCTTCTTCATTTTCTCCTTATATGAGTATATTTGACCTCTGTCCATTTTAGGAGTGATGTTGAATAAGTATTTAGCTGTAATTAGCACGCCGGATAACCCTTATCGCCTAGTAACTACGGATGGTTCCCATTATTGGACTTTACCCGGGACCAATACTTTGGCAGATATTCTCCAAATGCGGCTAAGTGAGATAAAGCGTTTGGTGGAGGGCGACGTTGGTCAGAAAATTTCTGGAACTCTAACGGCGCCGGTTGCCCCGGAAATTGAGATTTGGGGGGCAGGAGTTACATATTTGCGCTCGCGTGATGCTCGTAAAGAGGAAAGTGGAACTCCCGATGTTTATCAATTGGTCTATGACGCAGAACGTCCAGAGTTATTTCTAAAATCCTCTGCATCTCGAACGGTCGGGTCAGGGACCGAGATTGGAATTCGCTCTGATTGTTTAGCTTCGGTGCCCGAGCCGGAAGTGGCTATTATCGTAAATATTTATCAAGAAATTGTTGGACTCACTATTTGCAACGATGTAACGGCACGCACAATCGAAAGCGAAAATCCTCTGTACTTATCGCAAGCCAAAATTTATGCCGGTTCCAATGCGCTTGGCCCGCAAATCTTGCCAATTTGGCAGGTTTCAGATCTTGCGGAAGTTGGTATGCGGGCGTCTATTTCCCGCAATGGAAAAATTGTTTGGCAGGCCCAAACTTCATTGGGCGCGTTGAATCGAACATTTGCGGATTTGGTTTCTTACTTATTTCGCTGCCAGATATTTCCCCATGGTGTAATTCTTTCAACAGGAACAGGAATTGTTCCACCTATGGAAATTGCGCTGGCCCAAGGAGATGTGGTTTCAATCTCGGTGGACCAAATTGGAATCCTAGAAAATCCGGTGGTTGTAATCCCCTTTGAAAGTCATGCGATTGCCCTAGGATTGCGAGAATTATGAAACAATTTATCTGGTCGCAATGGGATGACTTGCGGGTGCCTGACGAGATGGTCTGTTTATCGCCAGCAAACGCACCATTAGACAGTACTGACTTATCGCAGATTACGTTTTACGTCCCGGCCTACACAGGAACTCGCAACGCTTTGGAATACTCCTCCCAGATGTCGAATTTGCGAATTCTTCAGGTGCTCAACGCTGGCTATGACGATGCGCTGGCCTATTTGCGTCCGGAAATTACTCTTTGCAATGGCCGTGGCATTCACGATGCGTCGACAGCAGAACTTGCTGTTGGTTTAACTATTGCATCCTTACGAGGATTTCCAGAATTTGTCAGAAATCAGGTGGAAGGTAAGTGGAGCCATGCTCGGTATCGCTCCCTCAATGATCGTAAAATTGGAATTGTTGGTTTTGGATCAATCGGCCAGAGGATTGCACGCAACCTTTCTGGTTTTGATGTGGAAGTTCTTGGGTTTTCCAAGTCAGGCCGCGATGGTTCAATAAAAATGGAATTTTTCGATTCCTATTTGCCGAGTTTAGACGTCGTTATTTTGATTTTACCGCTGACGGATGAAAGCAGAGGACTCTTTGAGGCTCGTCGACTGGCCTTAATGAAGGACGGAGCGTTGCTGGTCAATGTGGCGCGGGGCGCCATAGTCGTGACCGCTGACCTGATCACCGAATTAAATAGCGGCAGAATAACCGCCGCTCTCGATGTTACCGACCCCGAGCCATTACCGCCAGGCCACCCGCTATGGTCTGCAAAAGGATTATTGATTAGCCCCCATGTGGGCGGCAATTCCAGCGCTTTTGAACCGCGGGCGAGAAAGTTAGTGGAGTCTCAGTTGGCGCGATTGGCAAAGGGAATCGCATTAGAAAACATCGTTGTCCAGGGAAACCAATAGATAGGATTTCGGGCATGAGCGAAGATCCCGGAAAAGGCAAGAGAAGAAGTTCACAATGGTTTGGAGCCACTGGAAAGCACGGTTTTATCCACCGTTCTTGGATGCGCAACCAAGGGTTTGCACCAGATCTTTTTGATGGTCGCCCAGTTATTGGTATCGGGTCAACGTGGTCGGAGTTCACTCCTTGCAATGCTCACCTAAACCGCGTCGCCGAATCGATTAAGCGTGGGGTTTGGGAAGCCGGCGGTTTTCCGTTGGAATTTCCGGCGATGTCGCTTGGCGAGCCAATCATGCGACCAACCACCATGCTCTATCGCAATTTGTTGGCCATGGAAGTAGAAGAATCTATCCGGGCCAACCCAATGGATGGCGTAATTCTTTTGGCAGGTTGCGACAAGACAACTCCCGGAATGTTAATGGGGGCCGCGAGCGTAAATATTCCAACCTTGATGATGACTGGCGGACCCATGCTCAATGGAAAATTCCGCGGAAAAGATATCGGCTCGGGTACCGATGTGTTCAAGTTTGCCGCTGAGGTTCGCGCTGGAACTATGACCGAGGAAGAGTTTGCGGAGGCTGAGACTTGTATGTCGCGAAGCGCAGGACACTGTATGACAATGGGTACAGCTTCCACTATGGCATCTGTCACTGAAGCCTTAGGTATGCAATTGCCAGGAAGCGCCGCAATTCCCGCAGTAGATTCGCGCCGATATGCCCTTGCCCAAATTGCAGGCCGACGAATCGTGGAGATGGTGAAAGAAGATCTGAAACTTTCCAAAATCCTTACACGTCAGGCATTTGAAAACGCGATCAAAGTTAATGCCGCAGTCGGTGGATCAACAAATGCAGTGGTTCACCTCTTGGCCCTAGCCGGACGCGTTGGTGTTCCACTGAAGTTACAAGACTTTGATGACTTAGCCAGAAATATTCCAGTCCTGGTAAACCTCATGCCATCTGGAAAGTACTTGATGGAAGACTTTTTCTACGCCGGTGGCATCCCCGTAGTGATGGCAGAGTTGGGAAATTTGATTCATAGAGATCACGTTACCGTCAGTGGTAAGACGGTAGCTGAAAATATTGAGAAGGCTAAGAACTGGAATGATGAAGTAATCACGCGCGCAGCCAACCCTTTTCAGGGCGCTGGTTCGGGAACTGTCGTTCTTACTGGGTCTCTTGCGCCAGATGGAGCGGTGCTCAAAATTTCGGCTGCATCCCCGCACCTTCTGAAGCACCGTGGAAAGGCGCGCGTCTTTCGCACGATCGAGGAGTACAACATCGCGTCCGATGATATGAATATGGAGATTGAAGCGGGCGACATAATTGTGCTGCAAAATGCGGGGCCTAAGGGATATCCCGGCTTTCCAGAGGTTGGCAATGTAGGAATGCCGCGTAAACTTCTGGCTATGGGAATTACCGACATGATTCGAATTTCTGATGCCCGCATGAGCGGTACTGCTTTTGGAACTGTCATCTTGCATGTATCTCCAGAGGCGGCAATTGGAGGACCTCTAGCGCTGGTGGAAAGTGGCGACGAAATTGAGTTGGACGTGGAGAGACGAAGTTTGGAGTTACTCGTTTCTCCCGAGATTTTGGCGCAGCGACGCAAATCTTGGAAGGCCCCATCGGGTGGACCCACTCGCGGCTGGTCAAAGCTTTATGTCGATCATGTTATGCAAGCCAATCATGGCGCCGATTTAGATTTTCTGGTGGGCAGTTCCGGCAGTGATGTCCCGCGCCATTCTCATTAAGCATTTTAAAAACGAGTAAAACCCATCGCAGCCGTTAGAAATGGAGCGCTAATGCAAGTCGAAATATTCGATGACCGACGTTGCATTTTGGGTGAGGGTCCCACATCTTCAGGTCACAGCAATGAAGTTATTTCGTGGGTCGACATTATGGGCAAGAAGGTACTGACTCGAAATTTGCTGACTGGCGAAATCGATGAATTTTCGACAGATGAATACGTAGGTTTTGCAATTCCGCGTACAAGAGGTGGGTTTGTAGTTGGAGAAGTGGCTGGGCCGTACTTGCGAGATATTGATGGAAAGAAGCACTCGTTGCCCAATCGGGAAACGGCAGATGGTTATCGATCAGCAAAATTGGTGCGCTGGAATGATGCCAAAGTCGCGCCCAGCGGCGATCTTATTCTTGGTTCCATGGCTTATGACCATTCGAGGAATGCGGGGGCTCTATACCAATTGCGTGGCGACGGAGGACATATTCGTCGACTCTTTGGAGATGTAAGTATTAGCAATGGTTTGGATTGGAACGTGGCCGGCACGAAGATGTATTACATAGATACCCCGCTTAAGCGCGTGGACATATTTGATGTGGAAGAGCGGGAGTTAAAGAACCGACGTACCTTTATTGAATTCTCAGCAGACTTGGGCTCTCCGGATGGGATGTCCATTGATAGCGAAGGCAATCTGTGGGTGGCTTTCTGGTTGGGCCATGCAATTAGATGTTTTGATGGCCAGACAGGGAAGATATTGGAGGAGATTATTTGTCCGGCGCCTCGCATAACGTCTTGTGTTTTTGGGGGAGCAAACTTAGACCAAATATTTATTACAAGTGCGAGCGAAGAGACCGACTTGCAACTATATCCATCGGCCGGAATGGTCTTTACGGTATCTCCCGGAGTTCGGGGACAAAGAACGACGCAATTCCCATCATGATGGAAAGTGCGGAGTTAAGTGGCCAGCATATTTTTGTAACTGGAGGTGCCAGCCGTACCGGGGGCGCAGTCGTAAGCGGAGCACTCGCTGCGGGAGCTAAAGTTTCTTTCGTCGATATTGATCTCGCGCGTGGTGTTGCGTTAGAGAGGGAATTATTGGCTGCGGGCTTTGATATTTCCTTCACTTGCGTGGATGTTACGAATTTCTCTGATTTAGAGAAGGCCTATCAAGAATCCGTGCGTAAATTTGGGCCAGTTTCAGGGTTGGTCAATAATGCAAATGTTAAGGCGAATTTCGATGCGGTGGAGATGAGCGAAGCGCAATGGGAACGTTTGTTTGCAGTGGATCTCAAAGCAATTTGGTATACGGCTAAGTTGGCTCTACCGGATATGCGTAAAGCTGCGCGCGGTTCGATAGTGAGCCTGGGTTCAATGCATGCCTCGCAAACGCGAGAGGATTATTTCCCATACAGCGCCGCCAAATCAGCACTCATGGGAATGACGCGAAATCTAGCCATCGACGAGGGCCAATTTAATATTCGTGCCAATGTAATCTCTGCTGGATATTCAGGCAGCGTTGATCCAGTGAAAATAGCCAATGTTGCCGTATTCCTCCTATCCGATGGCGCTTCATTTGTAAGCGGCTCGGAATGGCCCGTTGATGGCGGACTAAGTGCGAGATTGACGCCATGAAATTATTAGGCGGGCATGTGCTTGTGACGGGCGGGGCGCAAGGTATTGGCGAAGCGATAGTTCGAGATTGCGCCCATGAGGGCGCAAAGGTCTCCTTTGTTGATATTGATCGAGATAAAAGTGAAGAACTGGTTGCCGAATTTGCGAAGAAGGGTCTAGAAGTTCAGTTTGCCTACGGCGACGTATCTAAATTTCAAGATTTTGCCACCGCTCACGATCAATTAGTCTCAAATTTTGGTCCCGTCACCGCGGGTGTCTCCAATGCTGGGAGAAATTCATACGCAGACCCTGTTGAGTACGAAGAGAGCGAGTGGGAATCTTTCTTTGCCCTAGATCTGAAATCTAGTTGGTATTTAGCCAAGCTCTGTCTACCCCAAATGCGAAAGGTAAAGAGCGGGGCGATTGTAAATATTGCTTCAATTCATGGGCGAATGACCACCCCGGAGTTCTTCCCGTATTCAGCCGCCAAACACGGCATCGTTGGGCTATCTCGCAGCCTGGCCCTGGATGAAATTCGCCATGGGGTTCGCGTCAATTCCATCTCTCCCGGATATATCGCCACGCCATTACAGAAGCGTTACTTTGAAGATTA
>JANXME010000309.1 GCA_025354785.1 Actinomycetes bacterium
AACCAATCAACAAATTTCCAACATGTAGCATATGGTCGATGGCGAAAAGTCGCATGTCGGTGGCCACCTGATCATTTCGCGAACGACCCGCTCTTAAACTTCCACCCAGAGCTCCGAGTTTCTCCGTGAGTCCCCTCTCCAACGCACAATGTACATCTTCGTCGCTCTCAAGGGGCGCAAAGGATCCATCTAGAACTTCGGAGAGCAATTGGCGAAGCGCTTTTCTAATTTGCTCGGCATCGGACTTCGATAAAACGTTGGCGTTATCCAAAACATCCAGATGCGCAAGGGAAGAGCGCAAATCATAAGGAGCTAACCGCCAATCAAAATCAATACTTCGCGAAAGCGCGAAGACATCATCAGATGTACCTGCCGTAAATCTTCCCCCCCATAGAGCCATAGCTAACGCGCCTTCCTCTTCTGGTTTTTGATCCGGCCTTTAATCTGGTTTGTGCCTTTCTTTACTCCGACTCTTGATTTGGCCAACGTTTGCAATTCTTTCGCTAGCTCCGCACCTCCAGCGTTCTTGCGAGAAATAACCAAAACTGTGTCATCGCCAGCAATTGTCCCGATTACAGAATTTATCTCGCCACTTGCACTGGCCGTATCTAAAGCGCTGGCCAACAATTGGGCACCGCCTGGCGGAGTTCGAACAACGGCCATATTGGCACTGGACTCGACAGAGAGAATTAGATCGGTGGGCAGGGCGAATAATCGGGTTCGATTAACTCCCTCTCCGTTGGGCAACTGGTAAGTAGTGCTACCTGCGCTGCCACGGCCCCTTAAGGCTCCGATCTCTTCCAAGTCCCGACTGGCAGTGGCCTGTGTGACTTCTATGCCAGATTTTTTTAGAAGATCAACTAAATCCGATTGAGAGTGTATTGCTCCTGATTGAACCAGAGCCAAAACTTTGGCACGACGTGCTGGAGCGCTAAGCGCGCGAAGTTGTGCCACGGTTAACTCCTTTCGCCGCGATTTCGAATTCCTTTAAAAAGGTAGTAATTTGCGATTTGGTCACGTTAAGTGGTGGGGCAATTCGGATTACGTTGGCGATAGTTGCATTTACCAAGATTCCTCGGGCTTGCAATAAGTCGCGAAGTTCCACTGCATTTTTCCTTTTAAGAACTATCCCGATAAGAAAACCAGCTCCCCTGACTTCCTTGACTCCAGCGCAAGAGGCAAGTGATGTTTTTAGAAACTTGGAATATCGCGAAACATGACCTAGGAGGTTCTTATCTTCAATCTCTCTAATAGTTGCAAGCGCACTGGCGCAACAGACTGGATTTCCGCCAAATGTTGAACCGTGGTCCCCCGGCTTAAACAATTTAGCAGCGTTGCCCAGGGCGATCATGGCGCCTAGCGGCAACCCGCCCCCTAGTCCTTTGGCGAGGGTGATGACATCGGGAAGGATCCCTTCAGATTCATAGCCGAACCAAACTCCGGTTCTTCCCATTCCAGTTTGCACACAATCAATAACCATTAAGGTCCCGGTGCGATCACAGATATCTCTTATGCCCCTTAAATATCCAATGGGAGGCATCACAACGCCGGCCTCACCCAAGATAGGTTCAATGATTACCATCGCGGTCTTCTTGGTGACGGACACCCTCATTGCCGCTAAATCCCCGAATGGCACGTGCACGATCCCTGGCAAAAGCGGCAAGAAGGGATCTCTCTTCGCTGGTTGACCCGTTAAGGAAAGCGCTCCCATCGTTCGACCATGAAAGGCCCCTTGCGTAGCCACAATTTGAATGCGACCTGTTCTGCGGGAGAGTTTTAGAGCCGCCTCATTTGCTTCGGCACCAGAATTGCAGAAGAAGGTGCGGGCATTTGAATCACCCGTTAGCTCCTGCAATTTCTCTGCCAGCTCAATCACTTTGGGATGCATGTAGAAATTACTTACATGGCTAAGAACAGAAATCTGGTTTGAAACCGCCTCAACAATTGCTGGATTTGCGTGGCCCAAAGCGCTTGTGGCTATGCCACCTAAGAAATCTAAATACTTCTTTCCGGAAGAATCCGTAATTATCGATCCCTTCGCCTTAACAAAAGTAACGAGCGGGGCACCGTAATTTGCCTGCACACTCCTCTCCCAACGAGGCGCAAAGTCTTCCTGGGCTTTCATGCAATCACCAACGTTCCACCGATACCACGTAGCGCTAGACCTAAACTTTCGGGGTCCGTTCCATCGATAACGCGCACTGATTTTGCACCACTTGAGATTGCCGAAAGACAGGCTTGCACTTTAGGCGCCATACCGCCATCGAACTCTGTCCGCATGTTGAAGAGCTCCGTTGCGCTGATTGAGGAAATTATCGAGGAAGCATCCGGCCAGTTTCGGTAAATGCCTGCCACATCGGTCAAAAAGAGCAAGCTATCCGCTTGCATCTCACCGGCGATTGCCGCCGCCGCCAAATCAGCATTTACATTTAGACCTATGGTGGAGAACTCGTCTACAAGATTTCCGGATACGGCTATAGGCGTAACTATCGGAACAAATCCATCATCTAAAAGGGTACGCAAAATAGTCGAATCTACTCGGACAACAACTCCTACCTGCCCTAAATCCACCTGCGTACCATCCAAAAGTTCTGTCAACTTCTCTGCGACTAAAAGACCGCCGTCTCTACCAGTTATACCGACAGCATTAATTCCTACCTCACGCAATTGTCCAACTAGCGCTCGCAAAACTTCGCCACTTAGAACACTCTGAAGAATTGCAAATGCCTGCGGCGAAGTTTTTCGAAAGCCACCACGAAATTCACTGGTAATACCAGCACTTTCCAAAGC
>JANXME010000314.1 GCA_025354785.1 Actinomycetes bacterium
GGAGACCGGAACTCTGGCCAGTTGAGCTACTGCCCTTCAAACGGCATGGCAAAAGAGACCATAAACGTCAGGCGCAGAGTGTAGAGCCAGAAGCGGGTCGGGGTCTAACTCGGGCGTGCCTGCCCCACTTAATTGGCATTAATTCGGAATCCACGCCTACTTGGGTACGGCAGAATTGCCGCATGGATGCTCCTTTGATCGCCGCCCGCATATCCCGACGCGTTGGCGCCATTTCCGAGTCAGCTACTTTGGCAGTAGATGCCAAAGCCAAAGCTCTTAAGGCTGCGGGCCGACCAGTGATCGGTTTTGGGGCGGGCGAACCAGATTTCCCGACCCCGGAGTACATAGTCGCGGCGGCAATCGCTGCCGCTTCGGTAACTGCCAATCATCGTTACACGCCGACACCGGGCTTGCCTGAATTGCGCGATGCGATTGTTAAAAAAACTTTGCGCGATTCCAATTATGCAATCACTGCAGACCAAGTTTTGGTAACCAACGGCGGCAAGCAAGCCGTCTATCAAGCATTCGCGACAATCGTGGAGGAAGGCGATGAAGTTCTGCTGCCGGCGCCCTATTGGACAACTTATCCAGAGTGCATCAAATTGGCCGGCGGAGTTCCCGTAGAAGTATTCGCCGACGAGACACAAAATTATTTGGTTTCAGTGGAGCAACTTGAAGCCGCCCGCACTTCAAAAACAAAAGTATTGCTTTTCTGTTCACCCAGCAATCCAACAGGGGCCGTATATTCGCCAGACCAGGTAAAGGCAATTGGAGAATGGGCAGTTAAGAATGGCGTGTGGATAATTTCCGATGAAATTTATGAACACCTACTTTATGACGGTGAAGTTGCACCGAGTTTGCCCGTGGTGGTCCCAGAACTTGGCAATCAATGCATTATTTTGAATGGCGTGGCAAAAACTTACGCCATGACAGGTTGGCGAGTTGGATGGATGATCGGACCAAAGGATGTGATCAAAGCTGCGACGAATCTACAATCGCACCTTTCCAGCAACGTCTCTAACATTTCCCAACGCGCGGCAATTGCAGCGTTGATGGGCGATTTGTCCGCGGTGCACACCATGAGCGCCGCTTTTGATAGGCGCCGAAAATTAATCGTAAAACTATTGAATGAGATTCCCGGTTTCTCTTGTCCTACTCCAACGGGGGCTTTCTATGTTTATCCATCCGTCAAGGCTTTGATGGGCGCATCTATTCGCGGCAAAGTCGTCAAGACCTCGGCAGAATTGGCCAACGTTATTTTGGAAGAAGTGGAAGTCGCCGTCGTTCCCGGGGAAGCATTTGGCCCCTCTGGGTATCTGCGATTTTCTTACGCGCTAGGTGATGAAGACATCGTTGAAGGAATTGGTCGAATCAAAAAATTAATCGTGGAAAGTATGAACTAATCCAGAGTTAGCCCGATCAAATTTACTTCTGCTACTAATTTAACGCCGAAAACTTCTAAAACCTTATCGCGCGCTTCCTTTGCCAGAGCGGCAATATCTGCAGCGCTAGCCCCGCCCATGTTGGTGAGAGCCAGAACATGTTTGGTGGAAATTCGCGCACCATCTCGTTCATGTCCCTTATGAAGACCAGCGTTCTCCATCAACCAAGCCGCTGAAACTTTTATTAGGCCATCTTCTTGCAACCAACGTGGCGCGTTCTGCGGTAATTCGGCGGCTTGCTCCGGGGTGAGGATGGGATTCTTAAAAAAGGATCCAGCCGACCAAGAGTCATGATCGCCGCCATCGAGCAACATGCCTTTGCCAGCTCGCAACCGTAGCGTGGCCTCACGCGTTGCAAAAATCGATGCTTTCTCCCCCAGGTTTACCCCCAGTGCTTCTGCCAACTCTGCGTAAATTATCGGACGGCTAACTTCTCCGCGACGCAGCTGAAATCCCACATCTAAAATTACATATCTTCCAAGTTCGTTTTTGAATCTCGAGCTGCGATAGGAAAATTCACATTCTTCATTTGCGAAAGTTTTTATTCGCCTTTCGGCGCGGTCATATGTGCGAACCCGAGTAATAAATTCAGAGACTTCGTGGCCATAGGCGCCAATATTTTGAATAGGCGCAGCTCCTACGGTGCCAGGAATGCCACTTAAGGTTTCCAAACCGGCATAGCCGCGCGCGATCGTAATCGCCACAAACTCATCCCACGGCTGTCCAGCGCCAATTGTAAGCGTGGCACCACTGCAAGCATCGACTTCCGCTTCCACGTGCGCGCTAGATATATGGATTACTACGCCATCAAATCCAGCATCGCTGACCAAAACATTTGTTCCGCCACCTAAAATTAAAATGGGTTTGCCTGCCTCATCGGCGGCTTTTACAGCGGCGATAATTTCGGCTTCATTGCTGGCGTTAACTATCTCTTTCGCCGGACCGCCTACGCGCAAACTCGTAAACGCGGAAAGATCTGTCATCTCTAAATCTCCACCAAAGCTTTGGCCATGGCCAGAACTTTTACGCCACCCGAAGTTGCGCTGATACTTAAGCGCGCAGCGCTTCCGACAATTTCTGTCACCGTAGCAGTGACAGTGAGGTCCGCGCTCTGATCTGCAGGAACGATTACCGGTTTCACAAATCTGGCCGAAAATTCTTTTACTGAGGCAGAACCCCCGCCCCAATCGGAGACAAATTTTCCAACTAGCGCCATAGTCAACATTCCGTGGGCAATAACATCTGGTAATCCAACAGATTTAGCAAAAACTACATCTTGATGAATCGGGTTTTGGTCACCACTTGCGTCGGCGTACTTTTTTAGTAACGCGCGATCGATCCAAAAAACTTTCTCGGCAATTTCGTCTCCCACCGCGATCATGCGCGCACCACCAAAGTCGACCATGAGGAGAGCACAAGCTTGCCGCCGGACTTGAGGTCGGAGCGCACAGTAACAATTTCATTTCCTGCTAGGACTTTGTAGCTTTCGATTGTTGCCAAAGAATCAAAGATATCCCCGGCGACTATGGGGCGGTGAATTTCAAATTTCTGATCTCCGTGGACAACGCGTGACCAATCCAAC
>JANXME010000060.1 GCA_025354785.1 Actinomycetes bacterium
AATGGTTATGCCTGGCGACAATATTGAATTGGCCGTAGCGCTTATTCAGCCAATCGCCATGGAAGAGGGTATGCGCTTCGCAATCCGCGAAGGCGGCCGCACTGTTGGCGCTGGACGAGTAGTAAAGATCAAGAAGTAAAAAAATTGTTGGGGTTGAACCCGGCGGTTTAAAAGCCGCCGGGTAAAACCAAAAGCAGTAGAAGTTTTTAATAGATTTAACAGACAGAGGAGATAAAAATGGCGGGACAGAAGATCCGCATTCGGCTCAAGGCCTACGACCATGAGGTGATTGACTCTTCAGCGAAGAAAATCGTTGAGACAGTCGAGCGCACTGGTGCAACGGTCGCTGGCCCAGTGCCGCTACCTACCGAGAAGAACACGTATTGCGTGATTCGCTCTCCTCACAAATATAAGGACAGCCGCGAACATTTCGAGATGCGCACACATAAGCGCCTCATCGACATCATTGATCCAACCCCTAAGACGGTTGATTCCTTGATGCGTCTCGATCTTCCAGCCGGCGTTGACATCGAGATAAAGCTCTAGGGATAAAAAATGACAAATACTGGAACAATCACGACTCAATCGCAGGGCGCTGCCATCAAGGGAATCTTGGGCAAGAAGCTCGGTATGACACAGGTTTTTGATGCCAACAATAAAATGGTGCCGGTCACCGTTGTAGAGGCTGGTCCATGCGTAGTTACGCAGATCCGCACTTTGGAAAAGGATGGCTACACCGCCGTTCAACTCGCCTTTGGCGCGATCGACCCCAAGAAAATCTCACAACCCCAAATTGGCCACTATGGCAAAGCCGGAGTAACTCCGCGCCGCTCGGTGGCAGAACTTCGCACGACTAGCGCCTCAACGTACGAACTCGGTCAAGAGCTCAATGCCGATGTATTTACCGCAGGCGATCTCGTCGATGCAACTGCGACCAGCACTGGTAAAGGCACCGCCGGCGTTATGAAGCGCCACGGCTTTGGCGGACTTTCATCTTCACACGGTGTGGATCGTAAGCACCGCATGCCAGGTTCGATCGGCGCCTGCTCGACTCCAGGTCGCGTATTCAAGGGAATGCGCATGTCGGGTCGTATGGGTGGAGAAAAAGTAACCACGCAGAATCTCTTGGTTCATTCGGTAGATGTTGAGAAGAACCTGCTACTCATCAAGGGTTCAATCCCAGGTCCAGATGGAGCTCTTGTTTTCATCCGCTCTGCGGCTAAAAAGGCAATTTTTGAAGTTGTCTATGAGCCAGTAAAGGTTGGTGCATAACCATGGCGCTTACAGTAGAAATCAAAAACGCAGAAGGAAAGAAAGTTGGCAGCGTTGACTTGCCAGCCGAGATCTTTGATGCGCAGACCAATATTCCTTTGATCCACCAAGTTGTCACCGCACAACTAGCCGCTGCTCGCCAAGGCACCCAGAAATCCAAGAATCGTGGCGAAGTAAGTGGTGGCGGAAAGAAGCCTTTCAAGCAGAAGGGAACCGGCCGCGCTCGTCAGGGTTCTAGCCGTTCTCCAAATCAGAAAGGCGGCGGTACCGCTCACGCGATCCGTCCTCGTAATTACGAACAACGCACCCCTAAGAAAATGATTGCTGCTGCACTTCACGGAGTACTTTCCGACCGCCAGCGCAATGATCGTATTCACGTGCTTGATTCGGTAACTGCGGCCCCATCTACCAAAGCAGCACTCGCTGCAGTTCGACAATTTAGCGATCGCAAGAATCTGCTAGTTGTCGTATCTCGTCAAGAAGATGCCGCTTGGAGAAGCTTGCGCAACGCGGAAGATCTGCACTTGTTGGTCCCAGATCAGCTAAATGCTTATGACATCTTGAAAAGCGATGACATGGTCTTTTCGCAAGCCGCCATCAACGCATTTTTGGCTGGCCCAGTTAGCGGAAAAGGCGTAACTGCTGTGGCTTTTGAGAGCGAAATTGAAGAAATTCAAGAAGTTGAGGTATCAGCATGACACACCGCGATATTTTGCTAGCACCTGTAGTTTCTGAAAAGTCCTATGGGTTGCTGGATGAAAACAAGTACACCTTCCTAGTAGCACCAGATGCCAATAAGACGCAGATCAAGATCGCGGTTGAAAAGGTATTTGGCGTAAAGGTCATCAGCGTTAACACGATGAACCGCCAAGGAAAGAACAAGCGCACGCGTTTTGGTGATGGAAAGCGCAAAGACACCAAGCGAGCAATCGTGCAGGTAGCAGCTGGCGACCGTATCGACATCTTCGGAGGCCCAGTCTCCTAACGGGGGCAGGGACTTCAAGAGGACAAGGGAAGATAATGGCACTTCGTAAGTTAAAGCCCACGACTCCGGGTCAACGTGGCGCGAGCGTTCCAGATTTTGCGGAACTAACGCGCACCACCCCCGAGAAGTCGTTAGTGCGCCCTATCCACTCCAAAGGTGGTCGTAACGCATCTGGTCGGATCACCGTTCGACACCAAGGTGGCGGACATAAGCGCGCTTACCGACTCATAGATTTCACTCGCAATGACAAAGATGGCGTGCCAGCCAAGGTTGCTCATATTGAGTACGACCCAAACCGCACCGCGCGCATCGCACTTCTGCATTACGCAGATGGAGAAAAGCGTTACATCATCGCTCCAAATAAGTTGTCGCAAGGTGACACCGTTGAAAACGGCGCCAAGGCTGATATCAAACCTGGTAATAACTTGCCACTTCGCAATATTCCAGTTGGTACCGTAATTCACGCAATTGAACTTCGCCCAGGCGGCGGAGCTAAGATCGCGCGCTCAGCCGGTGCCAGCGTTCAATTAGTTGCTAAAGAAGGTGCGCACGCTCAACTTCGTATGCCATCTGGCGAAATTCGTAACGTTGACGTTCGTTGCCGTGCAACCGTTGGTGAAGTCGGCAACGCCGAACAATCCAATATTAATTATGGCAAAGCTGGCCGTATGCGTTGGTTGGGTGTTCGCCCATCTGTACGCGGCGTGGTTATGAACCCAGTTGATCACCCACACGGTGGTGGTGAAGGTAAGACCTCCGGTGGACGTCACCCGGTAACTCCTTGGGGTAAGCCAGAAGGCCGTACCCGCAAGAAGAAGGCCAGCGATTCCATGATTGTCCGTCGTCGTAAATCGAATAAGAAGCGGTAGGAGCCCTAATGCCACGTAGTTTAAAAAAGGGTCCATTTGTGGACGGCCATCTAAGCAAGAAGGTAGATGTGCAAAACGCGAATAACACCAAGACTGTTATTAAGACTTGGTCGCGCCGCTCGATGATCACTCCATCGATGATCGGTCACACCATTGCGGTCCACGATGGACGCAAGCACATTCCAGTATTTATTACCGATGCCATGATCGGTCATAAGCTCGGTGAATTTTCACCAACGCGTACCTTCCGAGGTCACGTGAAGGATGATCGGAGGGCCACACGTGGCTAAATCAGTTGAAGCTCCTCGAGCAACGGTAGCTCACGCGATCTTGCGCGATATTCGCCACACTCCACAAAAAGCACGACGCGTTGTGGACTTGATACGTGGATCTCGAGCCGATCAG
>JANXME010000326.1 GCA_025354785.1 Actinomycetes bacterium
CGATCCATTGCTCCACAAAACTATTAGACGTTTGTTAAAGATTCTCATCATCCACCAATGTATTTAGTCGATGATATCCTTTTACTAAGTCGACTATAGTATATATCATCGCAGCCAACTTTTCTTCTTCTGGGTTACTTGGATTAAATTCGATGTGTATGTCGAGTGTTTCCTTAATCTGGGTTAGTAGATTTTGATCAAAATCTATCTGCATTCTAATCTCGCCATGTCAAATGCGGCGCCAACTAAACCTTGTAAACAAAGCTCCATCTGCGATGGAACATCTGCCATACAATCCATCAATAATGTCCAGCGCCAATATGTGCTTAATGTTGCTGGGCTACACCTACGGGGCGCTGGAGATACTGGGGTCGTTGATGATATCTCATGTATTTGCTCGTCAAGACGCTCAAGCCACGTATCGTGCCAGTCTGCCTCACGGCGTAGATACTCCAATCTATCTTCAAGCCACGCTATTCTAGTTTTATCATCGGCTTGGTCGTCATATGGCGCCCAAGGATATTTAGTTTCATCTCTGTCCATATTAATGTCCCCTTAGACCAACCATTTGACCGGGCGATATACACTCTGTATACCTTAGACTCATTGTACGTAAACAATCAAGATTGGCATTGATCATAATATCTGAAGCACCGCCACGCCGCTTATCGAGAAATATCTTTCGGTTGCCGAGCATACCTTTTTCTTCTTGAATTTGCTGGTCGGTCTTTTCCGTTAGGGTCATGAGGTCATCAGCATCTTGTGATATCTGGTATGAACCGCCAATATTTTCTTGCTTGCGTATTTCGCCGGCCTTAAAATCCGCCTTATTTAACTGTGCGATGCAAACCGAAACAATCTTCATATTCTCAGCTATTTGATTCTTCAAAAGTTTTGATGCGCGACCAATAGTCTCCTCGCGCGACGACCCCTTATCAAGGGCGCTGGCCGAGATTAGTTGGATGTAGTCCAGGAACCCCGCTTCTATTCCATATCTAAATTTAAACTCATCAAAAATGGAGAAGATTTCGTCAATTGTTCCGGTCATAGGCTTCTTAATATAGAACTGACTCATGGCGATCATATCCATAGCCTTGCCATATCTCAGATTTTCTTCATTGGTAAAATTTGCCCTTTGTACCTTATTGTTGTCGATTCCTGTAAGTAGCGATATTATGCGCATCGTTATTTCCATTTCATTCATTTCCAATGGAATCCACAACACTGGTATCTGATCCGCTGGCTTGGGGCATATAGATAGTGCCACGGCCATCTGGAGCGCAAGGAGTGATTTACCAACGCCACTATTAGCCGATATTACTACCTGATGCTGCTTCTGCAGCCCAGATAGGGCATATGTTAATCCTGTTAAACAAGATAGAGTTTGCCCATCAACATCAATAAGCCGAGAAAAATCGTGGCCAATAATTTCAGATTTGTTGGCCTGTCTTGCCCTTATTTCCTTTTGAACCGCCTCCGCGAGCAAGATGGGTGTTGAAACATCATCCTTTCTCACTTGCAGACCGGATACTAGTTCACGGCGAAACTGAGACAGTGTTTCGCCGGTAGGCTTGCCGAGGTTTTGCATCATTGCTTGTAAAACTCTTGATTGCTCTATGCCAGTTCGTCTGCGCCACAGGTCTACAGTACGGTTAAGCGCATCCATGAACTCATACTTTGGTTCGGTAGTTAAGATTGTGTCTATGACTTGTGGTAGTTCCTTGTATTGTGGGAACAATATTGCCATTTCATCACGCACCGACTGGACGGTTACGCTATCAGGCCCAGATAATGTTCTAGCTTTTATGTGGCATGTGTCTAGTGCGCCGAATACGTATTGATATGCGCCCGTTGTAAACGCTTTAGGATCAGTTATGGCCTGCCTTACAATTGACCAAGCTCTTGGATTGAATAAAATGTGACGAAGTATACTTACTTCCGAATCTTTGTTCAACAGGCCAGACTTAGTCAATTTAAGTTCAGCCACAAACGATTTGATGCTGGCTGGCTCAATCGTTAATTCTTGCGATAGATATGTTGCTGTTAAATCTAGATGTAATTCTGGAATGGAGGACAAGAATCCGCGTAGTTCTTGAATAACTCCAAAACGATCTTTCGTTGATATATTGCCTTGTATGTCTCGTTTGGTATCAACGAAAAATTGGACCGGCAGTACAGCATCATGAAATATCTTATCTAGTGCTGTCTTGCCAGACACTTTGACCATATCATCTGGCTGCGTATCGTTTGGCATTTTTGCCACCAATACATTCATGCTGTCCATTATTGCCACATCGTCTAAGAGACGAATCGAAGCGGCGCGACCTGCCGCGTCGCCATCAAAGCACACAACAACTTCTTTTACTTGATGCTCTTGCAACATCCGGATCTGCTCTTCATGCAAAGATGAGCCCATCATGGCAACACCTGCACTGGCGATCGCGGCCTTTTGGCCTTCTACTACACGGATGCTATATTTTGTATCTCTAAGGGTTTTCCGGGCAAGATGGAATCCATAAAGAAGTTTATGGGTCATCAGGGGATGTTTACTGCTAGTGCCAACATACTTGCCACCGAAATCGGGCGGTGGTGAAAGCGGTTTGTTGTAAAACCGCATGGTTTTACCGGAGGGGTCCTTGACTGGGTAAACCAGGGAGTTGTTCCACATTAATCTATTTGTGAATTCGAGTTTATCAACATCATCCTGTGTTAGGCCAGGAGTGGTTGTGAATAGATGTCTTACGAGCGTGTCTACGCCTTGCGTCCATCCAACCTCATAGTCCGCAATCTGAGTGTTTGTGAATCCACTATCTATCTTATACCAGTCAATCAAGGCTTTGTTGTTAAACAATTGAGCGCAACAAAATTTGGATGCAGCGTCCATGATAGAAATGTATCTATTTTTAAGTATCTCTTCTTCAGTTGGTGGTCGCTCATATGCGGATATGTCTACGCCATATTTGACAGCTAGTAAATATATGGCTTCTGGCCACGTGAGGCCGTAATATAACTCAGTCCACTTAACTACATCTCCACCTTTGGTGCAGCCCCAACATTTAAATATCTGCATCTGGCTATGTACGCCAAATGATGGGGAATTCTCTGAATGTAGCGGACAGCACCAGAAAGAATCATTACCTGAGATTTTGGATGGGGCTCCAATGTCATCAGATATCACTTTTACTATATCTAATTCTTTACGTACTTTCGAATGTGCGCCCTTAATATCTGTCAACGTCTTAGTTGTCAATTTTCCTCAATATCTTTGAGCGCTTCAAGCCACTCACGTTCACGACGCCATTTTTCGGTTTTGTCCGTGCTGTCGTGTTGAATTTTTGGGCCACCATAAGACATTACTTTTGCTAATTTCTCGGCATAACGGGCTCCCATAGCCTGCTCGTGAACGTGAGCAACCTGTTGTCTGGACGTCATGTCACGTACTACTGCATATAGATAGCTTATTTTCTTTTGTTCATCGTTAACAATGCCGTTAGCTGCATCTTTGATAACCTGAAAATTAAATTCATCAGTGCCCAATTCGGCCATCTTATTTATTTCGGCAGCTGTGAAATCAGTCGTTACAAAGAAGGTGGTCAACCAATCGTAAAGCTGCATCGTTTTTTCGTTGGTTAAAGATCCAACGCGCAAAGGCTTCAATGGGATACTATGTTCAGATACCCAATTACTGTCCTCAAGATTCTTCAAGAGCATCACATTTAGTAGATTATCAATCTTATTTGGCTTGTAAGCCTTGTTGACAATCGTCATATATGTCTTCAAATCAAAATAGTGACAAGCTTCTTCGAATTTTATAGGCTGATATTCAGCAGCAAAATCTCGAATACATACTAGACTTGGATTTGATACTTTATATATCTGTGATGCCCTACTGGTGCCCCATGTGATCATATCCTCAAGCAGCTTACGGGCATCCTTAGACATGGGCTTGTTGAACGACACTATGTCGGGAGCATTCAACAGCAAAGCACGTAAATTGGGGTCAAATATCATTCATTAAACATCGCTTTCAAGAACTCAAGCAAAGTCAACCCACCATTTTCAGACTTTCTCCATAGCAAACAAGCAGACTGAATATGGTCTGGCAGACCGAAGGGTCCGCTTATGGCACCCCCCATATAGACATATGTCCAGTGGTCATTAGCGGTGATCGCTCCCTCAATATGAATCCATGTCAGATCGGCAAATACTGCTTGACAATAAGTCATATTGTTATACTTAAATATTGCATAGTGGCTTGAATCCACAAAATCTTTTAATTCTTCAAACACAAACGTTGATTCTTCAAACATAGACATTAGAGTTCAATTTCCCAACGCGGACTGAATGGATGCTTAGTTATCTCACATTGTGTAACACGTTCAGGTCTGAAACTATGTATACGTTGATGTATGCTACAAAACCCGTAAAAAAGTCTGCCGGTTGTCTTTTCCCTGAAACTATATGGTTCCACCAATCGTGATATGCCATCGTATGTTATCTGAAGCAACATCATCTTTCGACCAGCCTCGTGAATCATCTGAATTACATTAGATGCGTCGAGAGGGCCTGTTGGTGGTACTTCTGGTGCAGTTACGACGGGCTGGGGTGAGACAACCGGAGTCCTAACTGGTTGAACAGGGGGTGGCCGCAACGTAGGCTGCCTAACTGGCGAAGGCATACGTTGCGGCCTAGGTTGGGGGCTCCTAAAAAGTCGACGAATACGCGTCCAGAAGTCGTTAACAGCCATTGGCCACCAGAAATAACTAAAATATGTTCTAACTCTTTGGATTTTCTGCGGTCTTCAAGAATGACACGATCCTGTTTTCATGTGCAACGTCCGTGCCAGCAGCCTCAGCCAATAATAGAAATTCAACCGCCTTCTTGATGCGTGTCTTACTCTCTGCGAGAGTTTCATTGATTGCTCCGACCAACGCTTTTTTGTTGTCTGAAACTTCTTGCATACTCTTGGTCTCATCGGCAATCATCTTGCGGAGCTCGGTGGTTGAAAGTTTAGCAAATCCATACGGATCACTGGGGTTTACTTGTTGGGTCGACATATTATCCTTTGCTGAGTGGGGTTAAACGTACAACATCTTGTGAGGTAAAAGCTGGACAGTTGGGTGTGTGGATGCCTTCATATTCAGGTTTGGTCGATATACAATGGGTCGTACCAGATCCTGGACGAATGGGAACATCATGTTCTAAACAGTTGTTGCACCAAGGGCAGACTCCGCCTTCGTAGGCGTGGTAGCCAGCAACCTCAGCCTGTTTGATAAGATTCTCTAAATGTGTGACGGTAGATAACAGGTGTGTAATTATGTTTATTAGACCATATGTGTCGACATTACCGCCGTATGGTCCAAGCGCATTCAACACTTCTTTCGAAGGCACAGACCCCACTGCGTCATCTATCACTGTATCGATATTCATATTATCCTAATACTATATTCCCATCGTGTTTATACTGACTACGCCGTATTGAGTGGTGCTTAGCTAAAAACGATACATCGGTGTTGAGATCTATTAGCAGACCATTCACCTTACCCGGAGCGGCTCTTTCAACGCGTCCTTTCAGTTGTCGTATATCAGTTACATCACCTGCGACAATTAGTGCATCCAGCGAGGGTATGTCCAGACCAGTTGATCCAAGGTCTGAGACTATGCAGAGTACCTTTTTGGTGCGCATATTATCATATGCAGTACGACGAGCCAGCCTCTTGGTTTTACCATTAATTAAGACTGAACCTGGAATAAGGTCATGTATCGCTTGAGAAAATGCCAGCTTATGTGGTGCATATACAAAGACTGTTCTGCCACCATTCATTAGGTCGAGCGCCAATTTAGCGATCTCTGCATGATATAGTGGATTATCCAGGATCTCTACATCGAGGCAGTGTTTAAAATTTTTGGCATTGTCAGGCGACAACACTCCGCGAAAGCCCCTCTTAAAATGTTCTTTATATTCGGTTCTGAGTGGCTGCCGATTAATGATGCTTACTATTAGAGGGGCCTTAACACCCAAGGAGATGAAATCGACCTTCCGACAGTCGTAGATGACCTCCCCGAAATGCTGTTCCAACTCAAGGTTGAATTTTTTCTCGGCTTTCTCGGCCCAACCATATGGGGTAGCAGACATTCCGAAAAACTTTTCGGTGGCCGTAAAATACGGCATAATTTTCCCGACAGTATTGGAATCGTACAGGTGGGCTTCGTCAGATATCACGACCCCCACCATATTTACGTGTCGTAACAATAATTTACGTTTATCGGCCGCCTCAATCGATTTAGCGTCGGTAATCGACGCGAAGGACTGCAGAGTAGTAACGGTGATGGGCTGTAGATCAAATTCACCATCGCCAATTACACCAATTGGCTGATCAAACAACCTAGCGAGGTTTTGCTGCATCTGATCGAGTAATACGAGATCGGTTACCAAGACCATGGCATATTTTTTAAGTGTATTGATCATCAATGCGCACATCAGACTTTTGCCGCTACCTGTCGGGCTTACTATTATGCCCATATCTTTTGCCTCAACAACCGGCAAAAGATTTTGTTGGAACTCATAAGACTTAATCAGATGGGCATTAAACTTATGATCGATATGTGGCGTGTGCTTCAGGTTGATCGTAACTATTGGATTATATCCATTCTCGGTCAATATTTGCACCACGCGGGGCAGCAAACCACGCCTAAAAATCGTAGTGGACGGATTGAAAAGCCGATTATATCCATCCCAGCGTTTATTAATGAAGCTCCATACATGCTCATACCCCTCGGCACGGCACTTGAGTTCTTCGTATATTAAAGTTGTAACTGAAGGCGTTAAGGCGCTCTCGATCTTGCAATCGATATTATCTACAGATATTTTAATATCCATTAGAAAGCTGCGCGAGGCTGCTGGACGCCCGTGATCATGCGCGAAGCAGTCTCTCGAATTGCCTCAAGGGTCTGAATGGTTCGGTAGAGGATGTCCTTGCGCTTATTCATACTCTCGGCCATCTCTTTGGTGGTTGTCTGACCTGAAGAACGTATCGAAGTCTGTGTCGGGGTGGCTCCAACCACTGTCACATATAGTTCTGTGGCAAATGATTGGCGGTTGGCCAGTTCGGCGAGCATCGGAACTAGTACTCCAGGTATGTTGAGTGTTTCATTGGGCCCCGGCTTGGGTAGGCGCACATTGAGCAGGGTTGAGGCCGCCCATAGACCTAGTTCGAGTGGGTCGGTAGTGGTTACGTTTAATATGGTGACGTCTGGGAGCATTTATTTTCCGTTTGCAAGAACTGTGCCATTTAACTGATTAAATCTTAACTGATGTGGACATATACGCTCTGGGCTATGTGATTTACCAAACTGGCAGTTCATGCACAATACCTGAAATCCGGCCGGAAAATCATTGTCACGTAACCAATAATAGATAAATGCTGGTCCGTGGCCCTGTGATATAAGTGCTCGTCTATGTTCAGCGCCATCTTCATTTATGTGATCGATACTTAAGAACAATAATGTCGTCTCGCCACAGCACACATGTGCCACCATATCCATTAATTACATCTAATCTTAATTTTTGATTTAATCTTCGCTTCTCAGTCTTAATTTTCAATGGATCTTTGGCCACTAGCCTTGCCCGGTAGCATCGTATGCAGTCTACGTATCTAGATTTGCCCTTTGGTAGTCCACATGTATGGCATGGCGTAGTCGATAAAGGTCGTTGGGCGTATTCACAGATGTAGCAACGTTTGCGCCTAGGTGCTGCGGGTCTTTCGCAATCATAGCACTTCCTCATAGTATTTCCAATGCTGCATCACCCATGTTGATTGCATCTGCTATATTATCATTCTTGCCAATCTGATCAATCAAATCTTTATGATTTAGATTTGCTATATGGATAGATAACCTCTTCGCATCATATCTGGTAACTATCTTACCATCAATCTTAGCTATCTTAGCTCCGGATCTAGTTGGTACCGCCTTACGCTTTATCTTGCCAATTTCTTTATTCCATTTTTGTATGTCAGGCCACTGAGATATGTAGCACCTGCAATACTTACGCCAGTCTGAATTCAATAGATATCTAGTCTTGGTTCCCATTGATGAGTCAAAGTGGGCGAAATGTATGAACTCTAATAAACGTTGGCTAACCCTATGTTTACTGCCCTCGGTATGCTCTGTAACTATCAGTGGCTCACCTAGGCTGATCCACAACTCTAGACACATTTTGCTCATAGAGCGAGCTGCATTAATTAGGTTTTGTGGATATGTTATGGGGACATCTCTATATGACCTTAGCTCAGATATGTAATCGATTACTTTTACATCGAATGATCCAACGGAGACTAACTTATTGTCGCCATAATATGCCCAACCGGTGTGTGTACTCAAGTCTAGCGACAATAAGTTAGAGGCCTTCATTATGTATTACAATTTGGTGACTGATGCCGGGAATTTTGCCACATGTGCCAATAGATCCTTATTCTCTGGTCTATATAGCCATTCGCGATCTACTCCGACTACACCGTTGTTAGCCGCCGATTTGATTGCATAAAGTGGAATTGCGCGCTTATCATTTGGACGCTCTTTACCATTGCTTTGCATGCCGCCAATGAATCCATTGATGTCGAACCACTCAACAAATCCGTTAACACCAGTGCTGCAATCTACTGGAACATACACAACTGCACTGAGAACCTTAACTGGGGCGACATCAGTTACATCATCAAGAGCATCAAAAAGCTCTTCGTTGCCCAATTCAAATAAGCGGGATGTGTCCATCTTAAACATGTCTGCGCATAGAACATCGAGCTCATCTAAAGTGCTTAGCAATTTTTCTTTACGAACCTCATGCCATTTCGCTCGCTCACTAAGAGCTAATGCTTGCGATGCTAGTTTGGTTGCCTGTAATGCAAGTTCCTTAGCTACATCCTGTCGTATACTCATATCCTTTACAACTCCTTTCCTTCCTCTACAATATGTAGAGGTACTGCAATGCACATGGTTGGAGTTGAACCAACGACCTGGGGCTTTCACGCCCCCCGCTCTACCAATCCTTCCCGTAGTTTCCGGACTCAATAAGGAAGGCACATCCTGAGCTACCTGTGCAAGTCTTCTTTAACTCGGTCCGTTTAATACTTCGTCACGGATCTTGTTTACCACTTCAACTGGCGCGGCACGCAATTGTTTGATAAAATTATCTTCACCATTCTCTTTAATGTCACCCCAGCCATACCATGATGAAGTTTGCTTAATTACTCCACACATGAGTGCTGTTTGGAAGACATCTTTATAGATATCTACCCCAGCATAATATTGAACACCCTTCTCGTCAGTTACAGTCTCAAACAAGACGTCATATTCGATACTGTTCTGAGGAATGGTGGCTGTCTTGTTCTTATGCAAAGTCGCCTTTACTCTGACACCGATCTTGCGCATCTCATATCCATTGCCGGCACTATTTGGCACGGATCGTACAATATCGTCACGATCGTAGTTCTGTGTCTGGAGTGAGTAAGACGCAAAAAATTTGAGCGCTGCACCACCGGTATGATCTTCAGTCGGCCCATGCATAACCATTGGCTTATACCGCATTTGGTTGACAAACCAAACGATTGGTGTTCTGAAGGCATTAAGGAATGCATTAACCTGCTGCAAGCCTTCAGCCATCATCTGCGCCTGGGTGGCCTTTTGTCCTTGTCCAATGACTGCGGTGAGTCTTGAACTCGGAATTAAAGCAGGCACTGAGTCAACAATGATCATCTCAATGCCATTCTGAATGAGAATTCCGAGCAGATTGAAATAATCTTCGCCTGTTAACAGACGCTCTGGTGTGCTGCGGAATAACATTAGCTTATTTGGGTCAACACCCACAGCCGCTGCCATTGATGGACTGTAGGTATTCTCTGCGTCCAAAAATGCAACCCGCCCTTCGCCAGTTAGATTGGTTGACGAAGGCTCAAATTTGAGCCTTTGGATGTTAGCTGCGACGGTTAATGCAGTGAGTGTCTTACCACTGCCCTCCCATCCGAATATGTTAAACACCCGTCCACCAAGCAGACACCCCGTGCCTAGATATTTATCTAGGGATAGAATGCCTGTAGGGTACTTGCGAATATGGTTGGTGTCGAACTCCTCGGTATCGCTAGCCAGCGCACTGACCGTGCCACCCATCAATTTATTGATAGAAGCACTAAGGCTAGAAAGATCCTTGCCCTTTGGAAGGACATACTTCTCTTCTTTTTCTTTTGCCATTGAGTTACGCCTTCTTCGCGCGAATGCTGCTCAATTTAGCAGTCAGAGCGGTTTGAATTAACGCAATCTGTTCGGGGGTGCACTTATGATAATTGACACCACCTATTTTTTCTTGAAGGACGGGAATGAGATTGTCAAATGCGCCCATGCCTTGAAATTCAGGCTGTTGATTTACCCATGTAGAAAACGTGTCAATTATGCTTACTCCACCCATTACAGCTGGCGTTACTGGGATTGGCGTTACTTTTGGTTCAAAGGTGAAAGTAGCCGGCACTTCTGGCTGCTGTGATACTGAACTAGACATATTCACAGCTGGAACAGAGACGGTTGTTGTGTTGTTATTGAGTGGAATTTCGCCGCCATTGATGGCGGCCATAAACTGCTCAAGCTTTAGCGGAGCCATATCTTGCTTAGCTCTCTCCATCATAATAGCAGCTTCTGCCTCTAGTTCAGCTGAAGCTTGAAACTGGGTAGCGTCCAGACGCATGGTGCTGTATTTTGTGAATAGCTCCTTGCCAGTCTTAGTGGCAGTCCACTCACAGCGTCGTAGATCCTTACCAGAATCTGGCTGTGTGGCAAGCCATAATCCCATATTCTCATAAAGCTGGTTGCCGCCTTTCATAATCTTAACCTTACCAGTATCTAAATCTAGTACCGGCAATAGATCAACGCATGACTTTGGAAAGTCTGTTCTGGCACCTTTCTTGTTTGTCTTACTCTTGGCGTCGAGCTTGTCCCACATTGGATCTTGAGTGGTACAAGGATAACAACCGGCGCCACTTCGACCCGTAGAAACGCAAATCTCAGTTGCATACTTACGTAATATGCGCGGTTGTGCATCAGGACCGATAATCTTCACTGAGTTGATCTTATGAATCCAAACAGATACCGTGTCCTTTGCTAGCGGACGGAATCGCTTCGGAACATCCGATAGCTCTAGGTATAGATCACTGACCTTCTTACCACCTTCTTCGTTCTTAACTAATCCCATATTATTTTAATCCTTGAATCCTTGAATTGGCCGAAGCCTTAAGTTGGATACTACTAACTGCATTATAACATATGAGTATGACATCTACTCTGGGTAATCTATCTCCATATCTATATCTATACTCTCTGTCATAGACAGGTGTGTGGCCGCTTTTTCTTTTTGCTCATGAGCGCATGTTCTGCAGGGGGAATATCCGCATTCCGCTCCAATGCACTCGTCTTTATAGCCCTCGCATATACGACCGCAAACTGGGCAAGTTCGTGCTGACATATTACTTCAAAAGCTCGTCAATCTTTACCGCTAAATCGGTCTTGGTTAGAAGAAGACCGGTGGCTATAGCCGCGCAAATCCCTAATGCATTTGCAACTTCGTGGCGTTCATTGTTTCGTACGCCGCTATTTATGTATGCATGTTGATTTGCGCCAGTCTTGGTACGGCCAAAGGCATTTAGATATACTTGGTAATCAGTTTCGTCTTTCATTTTGAGTCTTCCTTTAAATACCCAGCATCTTTTAGTGCCAGGTATATTTTGGTGTAAATACTATAATCATATTCGCCATATATGGCAGCCATAGAACTAGCCATAGCAGCATCATGATCAGACATGGTTCTGGCTATCAACTTTTGGACTTCATTCCAAGAATTTGGATTTTCCATCATTCCTTCAGGTTCTTCCATTTACGTGAATTTTCTTCGGTCCAAAATGGCTGTAAGTTAGTGTAGTGGCACGCTTTTATTAATTCTTGTTTATTGTTTAGATCAAATGAGTCTAACGGTCTAATATGATCTATAACACATTTTCATAACATCCAGATGTAGTCGTCGTGTTCTGCAGAGGTGCCAATCATGACCACTGGTAGGTTGGTTACATCTTCCATCTTTTCAATATACGTTTGAACACTCCGGTGTAGCTTTCGGTATTCGGTGTGACCACCACGTACCTTGTAGGAGCTCCAGTGTATATATTGAGGAAAGTTGAGAATCAACTTGGTTGCCCCAGTTGCTTGTGCCGAGTCTGCTAGGAGACTCCAAGACTGTGTGGCTACCCGGCGAATCTTTTTCGTGACCGTCGTCCGCTCTCTCTCTGCCAGCCCGGCTGCCTCGTCGGGCGGCATGCCCGCATCTTTCGCAATTTGCTCCCATGTAGTTTCTTGTTGGTCGCTGCAGAAATCACCAGAGTATCCAACCTGTGTCCCATCCTTGGTGAAATTGTTTCCAACACGTATGGCGAAACTTCGCACATTTAGATATACGTCGCCAATTAAACTGGGTGTAATACAAAAGTCTGAATAGGCTTGCTGCGGAGTGCAGTCACGAAAAGTACTATGGGGATAGTGTGTACCATAGTTAACTGAAAGTGCGAATCCCTGTGAGACTTCATGCATAAAGGTGCGGCCATCGGCAAATTCTTTGCGAACTGCCTTCATAAAATTCATTGGTGGTAGCGATGTATATTCTGGATAATTTCGTATTAAATCCACCGTTTCACCGCGCATAGCCTTTTCAGTGAAAGCTGCACCAGATCCACTCATGGTTGAAGAGATACGCTCTGTTGACTGCACTCCGCCAGGTGACTCCATATCAATATGCCGCTGGCTGGACACAATGGCACGTTCATGGAAGAATACCTCATTGTGTTTATACCCAGTTTCTTTAAGTTCCTTATTTAATTGTTCAATGGTAAATCCAGAATTCGGTCCAACCCACAAACGGGGCTTACTTTTACCCATCGTATTCAGATATGATGGTGTAGGAATTGCCTTAGATACAAACTTCTTAACCGAATGTACCACACTATGTCCAGCATTCGGAAAGTTACATGTCGAAACATTTTCTGTCTTATAAATGTCGACTAGTCGAGTCGACGCAGCCCCTTTCGCACTTGAACCCCAAGCAGAATCTACGATACAATTAAACTTACCCTTTTGCATTATTGCACCTTAAGTACAACGTCGACGTTAGCCAAATATGTCGTGAATTTAATCTTTGGAAGCGCGCTGCCAGCATCGATCTCTATTTCCAGATTAGAGATCAGTCCTACTGGCTTACCATTGTAGTAGAGCATAGAGCGCTGGCCATGCTTGGTGTCTAGCTCAAGGCGCCAGTCTGGCTTTTTGTCAAAAATATTCTCAATCTTCTTCTTGCTCATTTTTCTATATCCTTGAGTATTTTATGCCATGCTTTCTTCTTAGGAAATTTATTTACTAGACGTCCGATAACCTTCTGGCCGTGCATGAATAGTATAGTATATGCAGGTAATATTCTATGCTTGGCAATGAAAGATAATTCTTCTACATCCATCGTGTAAAAATCTAGGAATGTAGCGTCAGAAACGAACGCCGCTAGCTCCAGAAATTCTTTGTTGCGCGGGAAGTCGGGGTCAGTTATGAATATAACTTTCACGTCTTTTGACAAGTTGGCCACCTATTATCATATATGCGCGACTTAGCTGCGGATAACTATATGTGGCAGACTGCGAATCCGCAATGTGTACAAGTATCGCAACCGCCAGCCGAATCCATCTCTTTCGTGCATTCAGGACATGCATTCTTGATATCCCTCATGGCTATATCTATGTGGTTGTTCCCATATCTAATAGATTCTATGGTGCTACTAGCACTGTCAATTACCGCTTTAACAGTATCGATTATACTAGCTTGACCGCTTGATAGTGTCTGGTTTGCTCTGCAACCGTCTCGATAGATTGTAATACCCTTACAGCCACTTTTCCAGGCTAACATAAAAGCTTTCTTTACATCTTCAACCGTTGCCAAATTCGGCAGATTGATGGTCTTAGATATCGCATTGTCTACATGCTTTTGCCACACCGCTTGCATGGCAATGTGCTGTTCTACAGTTACATCATTGGCCTGTACGAATATGGCCTGATATGCCAGATCAATTTCTGAGCAGCCTTGAATAGTATTGTGTTTGAAGTAATACTCGTGTATAGCATCAACCTTGATGTTAGGCAGCGTGTCTAAGTATTGCTGGAACAACGGGTGTGTCTCATACATCACCATACCAGCCTGTTCGCGTTTCAGAATTAAAAATGAGATCGGCTCAATGCCGGTGTCAGCCCCAACAATAATTGCTGTTGATCCGGTTGGAGCCACGTTGGTTCGACAAGCGTTTCGCATGGCCTCCCAACCTTCAGCTTGCACTGCTGAACCTTCGAAAGAACCAAAGGAACCTCTTTCTACACCCAGATTGCAGGATGCACGATCCGCGATAGACCTGAAAACAAACGCAATCTTGTCCGCAATGTCTAGAGATTCCTGTGAACCATAAGCGACGCCGAGCTTAATGAATAACCCAGCCTCACCCATTACTCCAAGTCCAATCTTACGATTGGTGCGCTTATGCATCTGCTCGATAGCGGGTAACGCATAGTGGTTGACTTCTATGACATTATCTAAGAATCTAACAGCAACGTGAATGTCTTTCTTGAATTGATCCCAGTTAAAATGAGATTCCCAAGTGCCATTTGTTGGTGGCTTAGCGATATAATATTTACTTAGATCTAAGTGACCTAGTGTACATGCCTCATTTGGCAATAGCCACTGCTCTCCACAGGGATTAGTAGCCTCTAGTCGACCTATGTGGGGTGTTGGATTTGTTCTGTTCGCCGTATCGATAAATAACATGCCTGGATCGCCGGTCAGCCATGCGTTCTGGCATATATCGTCAAACAGTTTGTCTGCGCGGACCATGCTGGTTACATGTCCGTCAACTCTTGATATAAAATCCCAGTTGTCTTGATTAAGCACTGCATTCATGAATACGTCTGGAACTGTATGGGAAATGTTGAAAGACTTACATGAACCATCTACGTTTTTAAATGTGATAAATTCTGGGGTGTTTGGATGGTCAATAGGCAAAGCGGCCATATTGGCGCCATTGCGGGCACCACCTTGGATGATGAACTCTGTCATCATATAATTTTTCAGTTTGATTACTGGAATCGGACCAACCGCTCTTTTGCCAGTGCTCTTAATTATGGCTTCAGATTCACGAATTAAGCCATAATTAAATCCAGTGCCTCCGCCACTCTTTTGCACCATGGCTTGAGCTTTGATGCAGTCCATGATTTCTTCCATGGAATCGCCAATTGGCAAAACGTAGCATGCGGCGAGTTGGCCACGTTCGCGACCAGCATTGATTAATGTGGGTGTATTCGGCATAAACCGAAGACTACACATCATCTCCATAAACTGTTGCTCAAAAATCTCGATAAGGTCTGCATGGCCAAATATAGCCTCAGCAGAGGCGACTTTGGTGGCCACGCGCCAAAACATATCTTTCGGAACTTCCAAAGAACCATCGGCTTTGGTCCAATGATATCGTTTGTCAAGGATTTTTAAAGCATTGGCAGTAATGGCTGGGTCAATATCTACAGACATAAAAGACACATTCCTACCCAATCGAACAGAGTTCGAGGGGCTTAAATTAGATAATTTGGATAGTTGAGACTATAACAATGTCAGGATATAGAACGGTGGTCGGAATGATCCAAAATCTGCACAAACCATTAACGTTCATAGATGCACCTGTCACAAAATGTTGCAACTGAAATTATAATTTTTGAGCATCAGCTGGAAATGTTTCGACAAACATTCCGAGCAATTTATTTTTACTTGCGCGCTTATTTCTAGCACGTTCCGCTCGTGAGCGCAGACGATACATACGAGCACACGCTTTACAATATTTCGTTTGACTTTTATCCTGTGCTTTCACATATCTTACTTTAAAGCATCCAGGTTCTTTGCAAATTATCTTGTAGCAATACAATCCAACATCGATTTTTTCAGGTTGCCCATTTTCATTTAGTTGGGTTGCAAATTTAACTTCATTCATTTAGATGCCTTGCCAGTGTTTGCAGGTTCTCTAGTGGCTTTCTTAGTATACAAGTAGCTTCCCTTGTTTCTTGAGTAAATTATATAAAGAGTCACACAGATCGATATCCCGGTTCTCAGACACATACTTGATAAAATATTTACGAATGGTCTGTATTCGACGTGATGATAATGTTGCAGACACGCCGTGATACTCACCAATCTTCTTACTATAATTAATGCATCTGTCTAGAGAAAAAGATTCGGCCCCACATGTCTGTTTAGGGTTTTTAATTTTGAGGTGCTCACATTTACGAGTATTCTTAAATCCAGAACATAATTCAGAACATACTGAATCGGCTTTGAGTGAGCACTTGGAGCATATATCTTTGGATGCTACCGGGTCGAAAATGACATCTAATATAGCTCTAGCCTTGGTGTCAGTTGGTGAAGCTAGTGGGTCTGGATTCAACGGCAGCGCCGCATATGTACCAGAGATTATGATTTGCACCTCGGCTTCCAATTCTTGCTCTACATATTGTTCTTCAATATTAAGTTCTTCAGTTGGAAGGTCATGTACGATATCTTCTTTACTATCGAACCGAGATTCAATGTGTACATCCGTCGAAAGACATTTTGCACAAACATATGCAAATTTACGCTGCCAAATATTTGAGCAGGTCAGACATTTGCGATATTTATTGGCTTTATATGCGGAATTACCATCTGGCCAACATTCGATTGTTAACTGACTGGTGCATTCTGGGCACACTTTGCTGTCAACTTCTCTGGAATCTGCTTTAGAGCGATGTCCACAATCATCGCACACTTGGATCAAGTTGTGATTATATATCTTGTTAATTGCGTTACGTACGCCCATGATCCCGCGTTTTTTAAGCCAGTTTATCGGGTTGGCATTTGTTGGCCTCACTATGCCTCCACCAACATCAGCTGTCTGACCAACCACTGCCCTAGTGGTGACCACGGTTCCAAACGCTTTAGCGGAAGGTAAATCCTTGAAAATGGTTTCCCAAAATATGGAGACCACATCGTCAAGATTTATTGAGAAGTTTGAGTAGTCATTATTACGTGAATAATAACGTTTACACTCTTTCTCGAACAAACGCTTAATAACGCCTTGTCTGGCGGGGTTATTTATGGTGTATGCAGTAACTCCGGACACGAGGTCCATCATCTCCTGCATCGCAGTTGGATCTTGAATCTTATTTAGTATCGATTGTTGCACTCGATTGACTATCAAGTCCGCTTGTTGATTGCTTATCCAACTTTTTGGTTGTGCCATTTTTGTTTGATTTACACTCGCGACACCGTTTAACTAAAAATGCATCAGCTAAGTGGATGGTCCGCTCACCACCACAGTCTACGCATTTAATTGCAAGTAGCGTGCCACCTAATTTCTCTGGATCTTGGGTAAATGAGCCCACAACCACCCATGGAAATTTGACGCAGACTTCTTTTTGTTTCTCTACATCTTTGAATACAGGAACCTTAGTCTTAGCTTTGGTTAGACGGACTTCTGGATGTCCCTCCACATCAAACTGGGTCTTAATGGCCGCTTTCATTGCGGCTTTAGCCTGCTCTTTAACCAGCTTGGCTGCGTCCTTCAATTCCTTTTCGGTTTTGATTGGCTCCGGCTGCAGTGCGAGCGGATCAAACGGAACATCTTCAATTGTGAGCTTATTCATATATGTTATCATATCCGTAAGATAGAGGAAATAGTTGAAACCAAACATGTTCTTTAATGCGTGCTAATGCGTACTCTAGAGCAACCACAAATGATGGTTGCTTGAGTAATCTTAAATCATCTGGATGACCCATCTCAATTGCCCTCAATCGATGAGCATCAGCGACATGTCCGTCTTCGAACACTCGTATTGACTCCAGAACAGTATGCAAACGCCATACCAATGGTATACCAGCTTCGTTTACTATCAGATAGACTGTCGGCACCGCTTCCTTGGATCTGGGAGATTTAGTGTCTTTAGTGAAGAGTTGTACATGTCTGGACCAAACAACGCTGATACAGGTGTCCAGCCTGTATATGAATACATTTGTGGCAGATTAACAAATGAGGCAACAAAACCAATAATGAAGACCCATTTTAATACACCCAATATAAATATGAGTAGTCGGCCCCACCACATCACTGATGACTTAAACATCAGTGATATGAAAAAGATGCCAACACATCCAACCGCCACCAACCCTGACATTAAGAGTTCCCAATCATTCTTCGCTCTTTCGCACGTTTCCGACGAGCTTCTTTAGTGCACGCGAGACATTTCTTAACTTGATGAACATCTTGAGGATATATAATTCTACCGCCGTGGCAGTCTTCGCACTGAATCATCACCATTGATGTGGGCTTGGAACGAGCTATAATCTTCATTTCATTGCCCTTTGTCAGGGCAACAATGGCCAATTTGCCAGCCATACGTTCCGACTCTCGTTGAAATGCCTCATCATGAGTGCCACACGTATTGTGAGCAAATTCGTGTACGATTGTACTTAGAACCTTTTCATCCAGCGCATCTTTGAAATCAAAACAATTTACATTAAATCCAATAACCCCAGTGGACCATCTGAAATGCGCCATTTTCTGCACGCCAGTGAAACTTTGTGGGCGCTTGAAAAACTCGATGCCGACATTCTTGCCTAGCATTTCTTGACCCAAGAAACAAACAAGTCTACGAAATGCTCCAGTTGGCTCTGCAATGGATTCAGGAACATATTCATCCATGAACTCATTTTCAATACTGCGTACTACAGTTGTTGCGTTGTGAATGTGATTTATAAGTATGTTGACCAAATGGTTACTAATCCCAGTAAGTTTTATGATGGAATACCCATTTTGCTGTGCGACATCATTGGCAGCCATGTCATGTGATACCAATGCTAGTTTTGATAATGGCCCATAAAGTTTAGTAGCCACCAGACGTCCCTCTTCATATGTTAGGGCAGCCATGGCTTCATCAACCCATTCATGCTTCAAGGCTCGGGCACTCATTTTCGGTAGTAATTTGGGTAAAACCATCATGCCAAGTGAGTTCAGATATTCGTCATCAATACTATCTCGATTGTCATTTAGTGGAATGCGTTGGCAAACATTAATATGAAATCTAGTACTATGTTCCTGTACCGGAATACCCATCTCATAGATCCAGCCCAGTTTTTCACCCTTAGCTAGATTTAGAATCTCAACTGTTGTGTCGCCAGACACGTCTTTCTGCACACCATTGATAATAGATTGGGTCCTCAGTGTTGCGCTAAAATGGGTGCGTAAACGACGAGCTTTTACTTCTGAGTTATTTACAAATAGTGTTATTCCATTGGGTGGAATAATTCTATTTAGGTATACCGCAGCCGCCTCTACATCTGTTTGAGTCCATTCCGCAACTTTTACAGAGACTTTCGTTCCAACAATTCGATCCGATTTGACTGTTTCACGGCCATCGGTAAACGTGGTCTTAAATCCGATTGTGTCAACTTCGGCCCACTCAGCTGCCGATATTAGTTCTTTTAGCCCTCGGCCTTTACGTCCCCGCTTGGTCACGCTATCTTGCTTATCGGTTAAGAACACTGTGGTGACCAATGAGATATCTTGAATACCAATCTTAGAATTATCCTCCACTGACACAAATCCAGGTCGGAGTTGGACACGTACTTCAGTAACATCACTAGTGTCGAAAGTGTTGGAAATAGCTTCTCGAATTAGATCGGCAGGACGTCGACCTGCATTCATCCGTTTCCAACCATCGTTGGAGATAGAAAACCGTTCCACGCTCTTTTCTAGAATGTCATTGCTCATCAGTTGACTCGTCGAATATAAATGCGTGCGCAAATCCCAACACCAAACCTGCTACGATGCAAACTAAAAGTCCAGTAAAGCTGGTGAGATGACCATGCATTCTACCGACTGTAACCAAAGTGGCTACCAACATGCTGCTTAAAATGATTGAGACAAGCTTCTTTGTGTAAGTATTCATATTAATATACTGGGAATGGGAATGGCGGGTCCATTTCGACTGCACTACGTATATCATCTACTAATCGCTGATATGTTTTGGGAGGCACATTATATCTCTTTTTAGAATATTTTACCAATCTATATATTGATTCCATTGGAAATTGGTGTCGATGTATTATCAGATTATTTTTGAATAGATCAATAATAGACATTGGGTTCATGGTCAAAACACCATTATTCACCGCAAATTGTGTTACAGTGAAATCGAATGAATCGATTACATGTTCAACACTCTCGTACCACACCAATTTCACCAATTGAATAGGTAGCCGCGATTTGCCTGGGTGCTCAAAATTAACCAATCGTATGGCTGCAGATCGCGCCTTAATATCTTCGCGGGATATGTCGGGTTTATATCCCTTTAATGCCCAAGCATCATCTGCATCAGGTGGGTTGCAAAGCAATTCGTAAGTATCAATAAACGCTGCGCCTGACGTAAAGAATATATCGATATCTGTTGGTTTACGATTACGATCAATCAAAGATGTGATAAAGCTGCCAGCCAGAACAGCGCCATCTGGCAAATATTTTGTCAAACTATCTAACTCTTTATTAAAGATATTTCGTGGTCCAGCCAGGTCTTTCAGTGCAACACTGTGATACATAGTGCTGGTTAAAGAATAATGCGCGGGACAGTTGTGTTTTAAATAATACGGATCAATAATGGTCATGGACCCTAGATTACGCAGTATAATCGATATCTTGTAGTTCCAACATTGACATTAGACTCTTGATATTCATGTCTGCCAGATAAGCTTTAATGCTGGCGGCTCTCTTCGATCGGACAGAAAACAAAGCTCCAGAGCATCGCGTCTTGACCGCCTCTAAGGCAAATGTCTTTTGGTCCGGAAAATCTTCGATCTGTAAATATGCAGTCTCAAGTTCATGAATTAATTTCTTGAGCGCAGTGCCTACTTTTTCAAATTGAGGTGCCCACTCCGGAAAATAGGTTAGAAACTCTGGAACTTCTCCGGAACGCATAATCTCAACAATTCGACGCATCCCGAAACCATCTTTTAAATGATGGATGGCCACATATCCAGGGTGCTTCATTTTGTTGCGATTAAAATCACTATCCAGAACTACATATCCCTCTTGGGACATTGGGTCGATTGTGTCAAAAGACGATTCGATGGCGGCCACGCTGTTTAGCGCGAAAGCCCGGACCGCTGGGTATCCTGTTGCGACGGCGCGCGGGCCATATACTGATAGCTCCTGTCCAGAAAATCTATCGCGGACGCCAATTAATTTTAATTGACAGTCCATGTGTCGCACCACAATTCGATTGTAGGGAGTCATTAATTCAAACATATAATTAATGTCCACGTCTGAATGTGGGGGAACAGACAATTTTTGCTTCTGGAATGTATCCCAAAACAAACTTGCAAAAGTCATGTTTGGCAAGTCGTTTACATTACCGCCAGCATCTGGCGATCCGGAGGTTGCAACATTCCAAATCCCATTGTACCAATATAAAGTACACAATGAGCCATCAAGCTTTTCTTGGACCATTGCGGTGTTCCAGTTGATCACTGAGGCATGCCCTTCGCCAAAATTGAAAAATTTATCGAATGGGCGACAGATAACACGCCAATTATCGGATTCATCTAAGATGAGTCCACGACATTCACGAACCAATGGTTCGGCCATTGGAGAATCTATCTGATTATATTTGAACAGAAGCAGATTGTCGAATTTAGGATGATGGCGTGCCACAATAGCATATTTCTCAGTCAGCTGGGCGGGCGTAGCCCCAGACATAAGCGCTTCTTGTATTTTGAGCATATTTACTATTCGCGATAATCGTTAAGTAGGTCTGCATCACTCATGAATCTAATTACATCTCTAACCAATTCATCATTCTGAGACACACTGCCGTCTACTCTTACTTTGTGCAAAAATCGTGCCAAAAGATCTTGCATTCTTACAAAATCATTGCGCGATGGAATTGCATTATCAACTCTTACAATGGTCGATATTTCATCGCGCAATTGGTGAACATTTATTGTGTCATTTATTGTATCCCAAACTAATATGCTTATCCTACGTGCAGATTCAAGCAGATTGATTTGGTCCGCTTCCATCTTTTTAAACTTGCCATAGATCGTCTCTGCTTCCATGAGAACAGACAGGACGTCGTCAGTCAGAAGACCGTCTTTTCGTAAACGTTCCTTAACATCGTCTAAATTATTTAGCTTTAAGCTTGTGACAAGAAGCCCAGGCATTGAAGAGTCCAACGATTTGCTCCAGACCTTGTAGGTCGGAATGAGACAGACAATCTAGATGAGATCCGTTATCGTCTATAATATAGAAGCTTGAATCACTTCGTAAAATTAATGTAAAATGTCCAATCACTCCAATCACCAATCCTTCATTCTTGATTTTATCAGCATCTAACGTTCTTTCTATTTCCATATGCTAGATATTAGTATCGTTAACTATGTTGGGTCTATTGACACTCGTCAATCATGTTGTCGAGTTCGTTTTCCATTGCAGCAGCACTCATGTATATATCAAGAATCTTGCCGCCGGTTTGAGTGGCAGCTGCTTGATATGATAGCGCGACTCCGGCCTCTGTAAAGATAAATACTTTCATGTTTGCATCAGATGCCTCAGTGGCTGCTTCGTCAATAGTGTGTGTAATCGGAGCATAGGATTGAGCGTACTCGTCTGAAAACATAATGAAGGTTCTCTTGGCGCCCGCCCGCCAATTCAAATGCAGATGGTTAACTGGATCAGCGGTCATATATATCGCATCAATAGTTGGCTCACTCCCAGTATCACCAGAGCGTTCATAGGCCATTCTTTGATTAAATACAGATACGGTCGTAAAATTTTGGACGAGTTTTACCTTATAGTCGTCAATTGTATCTGGCCCCGGACACTCCTCTAAGGCCCACGTGAGATCTGCGCGCCCCGCATATTTGGTGGTCCATTGCTGCGTAACTCCTTTAATCGTATTAATTACATTGCCCATTGACCCAGAATTGTCTATGCAGATAACTATATCACGTGGATACAATGATGTTCCATTGTCTACGATTCCGTCACAATTATCATCAATATGATTGCACATTTCTGGCCTTGGAAGCACTTGTCCAATACATTTAGATGAGCCGTCCACGCATGATTTTATTCCAGCTTTGCAGTTGCCCTTGCCAAGTGTGTCAAGTGGAGCATCATAGCAAACTGCATCCGATATCGTTTTGTACACAATATTATCTATAATACCATCACAATCATTATCCAAGCCGTCACATACCTCTGGGCCACCTTCGTTGCCAAGACATGACGATTGGACCCCACCTACACAAGTTTTAATGCCTGAACCACACGGGTTAACACATTGGGTGACTGGCTCATCTATAAATCCGTCACAATTATTGTCTAGTCCATTGCAGACCACTGGACCGGGTTTGCCTGATCCAAGACACACCGGATTTTGATCGTCATCGGCACAATCCCATTTGCCAAAAGCACAAACACCCTTACCTGCCAGATTGTTTTCGCCATCGAAACATGGGGAGTCGCATTTTGGATTTGGCGCTTTAACCAAATGATACTTAGTGCACCCGGCAAACAGTGCTAGAACCACCAAAATACAAACTCTCATATCATCTCTTTACATATAAAATATAGCAGGTCGACTGTTTAGATGTTCACGAATTTTGCGAACCACTTTAAAAGGTATTCCCTCTTTATCCATTAGATCTTCCAGATCTGCGGTAGGAATAACTCCGAATCCAGCGGTATTAACACGGCCAATGATTATATATGGCGGATCACCATATACTTTATAGTCCTCTATAGTGGTTGATGGCCATGCATAAATGTCAGTAAAATCTTCATTGGGACGTTTAAAATCGTGAATATGACATTCGTCAGCCATGCGATTTACAGTTTTTGAGCAGGGATACCAATCAGCCTTTTCTGGGTCTGGACGAAAAATTGTTAGATCAGGCAGCCTGGCGAATAAAATCTTGAAGGCGTCAATAACATTTTGATCTGCTCCACATGCAGATAATGTCTCAATACCTTTTTGGGCTGGCGTCAGAAAATGCTGGATCATGTGTCTATCCTCTCTTAAATGGTCTTCAGTCATTTCTCACCTGGATATGTGTCCCATACGATTCTTGAGACGAGGGGCCTTATGTCTAACCTTTCTCTTAACATTTTCTTCTTCGTCTATTTCCTCATATTCTACTTTATGTTTACCAAAAACTCGACGATTTTTGGGTACGCTCGCATTGGATTTTTGCGGGCGCATTGATAATATATATTGCTTAAGTGTTAGATCCGCAAATCCGCCGGTATTTCGATACATCTTAAATGCGGCATGCACCCAATCTGGCAGCCACACGAGTGTGTCCGATATTCTACACAGATCTCTGGCGCCACGCAAACTATCAATTAACATATCTATATCTGTGTCGCTAAGCATCGACGGAACAAAGCCTTCAGCATATAATTTGAGCGCTGACATTTGCCCCAATAACACATTCTTGTGGCGCCAATCAACATATTCATTTATATGACATGGGTCGTTAAATATCGCAATAGCTTCGTTGAGCATGCCTGTGGCAACGCGAACCAGCAAGTTGACACATCGCCCAGCTGGATTGTCGGCAGTGTCAATTTTTTGCAGACATTCGAGGGCTTCTCGGAGGGCTCTTAATTGGTCGTTCACGGCTTAACAGGGGCTGTGCTGCGTTTTAGATCCCTATGAAAATTTTCTTTAAGGGTGGCTGCCAACGGCGCGCCAGAATCCCTCGCAACCGCTTCCCTGAATTCATTTCGCAACACCACTTTAACCACAAACTCTTTCACGGCGCGACTAAGAGCCAATGATCGACCACGGAGCAACATTGGCTGGTCAGTTGGATTGCGTTTAGACACGCCAACAGACATGGCCTTACCGTCACTGGCCTCATATAGCACAGCGACGGTAAAGTCATCTTGTTGGAAATACTGGACACCAAGACCCTCCAGAACGGTAGTCAAGATTGAATCGTGGTTATCTTCTCGGAGTACCTTCTTTTCCAAAAGACGTTTTAGGGTGCCAGTCACAACTTCAGTAAAATTCGGGGTGCTATTTTTAGCCATTGCGTATGCCTTCATAAGTATGAGATGGTGTTAATCACGTGTTTAATACTCGGACCAATATACATGAAACCGACTGATAGTATATACCAAAACAAGGCGTAATCCAGTCTTATTAACCCCATTATGCTAAAACGATGTATCTCCTCACTTGTGTCAGATTTGGTGTACTTCCAGAAACATCGACCATATATTTTTATCGACAACAAACCAAACAAAAATTCGATGACGAATATTGCAAGTGTCATCGGAATTGCCTTTAGAAAAATATTCCACGACAACGACCAATCAAGTAATTCAAGAAGTGTGCCACCAATTCCGTAAACAAAAAAGACTGGCAGATTGCTCTTGGTCGGCGCATCCCATCTGCCCTGTGATAGTGCTTTAAGTCCTGTGAACCAATGTTCTGTTAGAATGCCTAGTAGGCCCCAGGCAGCAAGCCGCTGGAGAGCTTGGTTAAAGAAATGAAGAGTAATCATGCTGCACACCCAAATATTTCTTGAATGATTTTGTCTATTTACTCACCAGCAGTATGCCGAGTCAAGATTCTCCAACCTTTTACAGCTAAGAAACCTGCGCATCGTTGCAGATACTCACCATCTTCAATGGGTAGCTCAGTGGCTGTGCGTGCTAGTGCTTCGATAACGTCTGCCCGAGTATTTTTCCGAAACATATTGTCACCGATGCGCTTCAGAGTGTTTTCATTGAATTCGAATTCTTTCTTGAGCGCATCATGGAGATCTTCTGCAGAGTTGAAATGCCCCATGATAGTATCCTCATACGAAGCATCCAACATGTCGATGAATGGTTCGATAGCCTCGAATGTGGCATCAAGCTTTTGGGAGAGACGGTCGGCTGCATTGCCAATATGCCGAATCGCCACCTCAGACCGATTGGTCGGTACGATAATCGATGCATGGTATCCTACACTATGTACAATAGGATCTAGGCTAATACTGGAGGCTCCGGTTTCAGAATTGGAGAGTCGAACGGCCACCATCAAGGGTTCACCGTTTACCAGAGTGCGTTTCATGGTAGGCCAGATTACATCATATCGCGATTTAATATCTCCGCGAGCACTCCTCATCTTTGCGCCGGCTGGCGCAATCTCCAAGAAATTCTTGAGCACAACCGGGTCATCAATCGGGACATAGGACTGGCTTACAACTGCCCGAAGGATGGCACATCCGACCTCGCCGGCTCGGGTTCTCAATAGAGCATCATTCTTGGTGAGTGTCTTAACATCTGGGCCATATCGCTCGTTGTGCCAGAAATTGAAATTGACAGCCCGAAGATCAGGTGGACACACAGCTAGATATCCTGCCATACCGACCACACCTTCAGGTTTGATACGCATTACTGCCTGGGTAAGGGCATGGCGCGTATATTGGAATTGAAGGCCAACATTGTCGTGCGAATATGCTAACCCACCATCATCTTCCATGCTCAACTTGTCGAAATCGACCGGCAAATCGATATGATACTCTGACTTAACCATCTGATTAAGAATGTTTACGCCATCTGCAATATCTGGGAGTTTGAATACATCACCCAAAATAGTCTGAATATTGGATTCGCGCTGCGGCACAAGGGCTACAAATTTCATAGACTGCCTCCTATTAGAAGAATTGCAATACCCATGCCAATATATCTATTGATGGGTAGCCTATCATCATTGTCGTACACAACTTTTAGATAGTCTAGTTGTTACCATAGACATCTTAATTCGCATTATATTTTAGCGAGGATATATTTCATGGCTAACATCTCAGTTCAAAATCTAACTACCAGCATTCTTTCCACTGAGGTCGGATCTCTGCTTCCTGGCGAGACTAAGTCAGTGCCAATGGGTCCACTTCAGGCTTATAGAGCAGCTGATAGCCTGAAGGCTATGCAGGACGCTGGCAAGATACAGGTCACTGTGACCGAAGAGTCATCCAAATTGGATGCCATGGAACTTGGTCCGACAGTGGTTTCACAAATTGACGTAACTATTCCTACCGCAGCGGTGTTAACTTTAAATGCAACACCAGTTCAAATTGTTCCTGCTCCAGGTGCCGGCTTTTGCGTTATTTTTGAAGGTGCCGTTCTTTCAATGAAATATAACTCAATCGCCTACAACGGTGTTGCTGCCGGCGAAGACCTAGTATTCAGCTACACCAACGGCGCTGGTGTTAAGGTTGCGTTGGTTGAATCAACCGGGTTTGTTGATCAAACCACCAATCAGATGCGATATGCACGTCCTTATGGTGCACTAATCACAACCGACTCTTCAATGATTCCGACCGCTGGGGCCGCTCTAATGTTGAGCAACCTTTCAGGTGAGTGGGCGACTGGTAACTCCGATTTGAAGGTACGTTGCTTCTTCCGCATCGTTCCAGCCACTCTCGGATAATTAAACAGCTACAGTCTTGAAGGTAGTCCAACCCTCAAGGTTATCTTGAGGATCAAAAACCTGTACAAGTGTAGGTTTGGCGGCAATCCGTCGCAAACACACCTTGGCTTGGGTCAGCGAAATATCTGTAAATATTACCTTGTATGGATGTGGGTCATCTTTGGACCCTGCCAACCAATCGGACCAAGTTCCAATACTCTCCAACTGGTCTAGTGCAGCCTCTGCATCCTTCTGTGTATTGTAAAATGCGCGCACTACCAATGGTTGACTATGCATTAATGCTTCCTCGGATTTTTACTGATGAAGTGGTATTCCAGATACATTGGAGCATCGTTGTTAGAGGCCAGTTTGAGACTTTCAAGACTACCGTCGTTGTTGGAAAATATAATCTTCTTTATGCCCGCTTGGCTAAGCCTAGACATACAGAGATGACAAGGCTTAGCCATTCCCAGACTGCCATCTTTACGCACACGAATAACCAAGAGGGTGGTGCCTTCAACATCACTTCGCCAAGCTCGGTTGAGAACAGAATGCTCGGCATGTATGAATGAATGATTCCAACCAACTTTGATTATACTACCGCCACGGACGATGGCAGCCGCAATTTTATGTTGTTTATGATCTGATTTACCAACATGCTTCAATAAAGTGCGTACATGTTTTGCAGGGTTTCCGTCAATTGTGTATGACAGGCCAATCATGACTACCTCTCTGCGTTATACTATATATCTGTTTAATTCAGTTGGCTCTTATCCAGAGGTGGCACTTCATCCATCGACGGTTTGTGGAATTCCTGAGCAGTCGTGAGAATATGCATACTGGCCCCCTGAAGGAGCATTGAAATAGTCTCTTTCAACAAGGCACCATCTACTGCGTTGATATATCGTCGAGCCGGTTCGTTGTTTGAAACGAACACAAGACGGTTTATCTTCAGTTTTGGTTGAGGATTCCCCGCTCTGTTAACCTCCACATCAAACCCAACCCCAATCTCAAACGACAATGAGTTATTTGGGTCAATAGTATCAACGAGACTAATTGCGTTGGCCGGCTGAGGCTTTTTCTTGAATAGTTTCTTAAAAAATTCGAACATAGTTATTTGTGCCTTTGAACATTACCGTAATGTTTACATTTGTTACTATTAAGGTATATGGATCCTATACTCAAAAAATGTTGGCGATGTCCAGCTGACAAAGGTGGGCAACCGCCTGAAAACTTCTGTCGTGATGGTAAAGACTCGGTGTGTAAGTCATGTCGATATGAACTGAATGCTGAATGGGCTAAGAATAACCGTGAGAAGCTGCGTCCAAAGCGCGCCGAATACATGCGCCACTATCGCGCGCAAAAAGCAAAAGAACAAGCTGCAAAAGACGTGCCAGCGGCCCCCACTGAAGATCCAGAAAAATAGCTCCGTGAGGGAGTCGAACCCACGCGTTCTTACGAAGCCTGCTTACAAAGCAGGTGCACTCGGCCACTATGCGAACGGAGCACGTAATACTTACACCAGTCAACCAATCTAGTTATTTGCAATACTGATCGTAGATCCTTAGCTCGTCTGGGGTTAAGCTACATATCTCAGAACGCCGCATGCATAGGTCGATGAATCCACATTTAGCCTTTTGCACGCGATTGAGTTGTTCATATTGTGCCTTATATTCTTCCTGTTGCAAATGGGCCGCTAAGAACAGTAGGCCAAAGATCATGGCGTACATAATAATTATTAGTCTTTTTGCCAAGTTCATTGCACTCACTTTTGCCAGACGATGCCGCTTGATCTATTATATTACGCGCGTCGCGCGCTTGAATTGGCGCAGTCAGGGCCATTATTTCTTCAAGTTTTAGCATTACTGTCACGCTTGCCACATGCCTTACAGGTAGTAAATAAAGATCCGCTTGGAGTTGTTATGGCACGTATGTTGGTACTATCGCAAAACTTACACTTGGGCAAATCATTAGGTAAGGTGTATTCTGACGAAACATCTTCATACTTTACTATCTCTGGCTTATTTGCCTCTTTTCTAAGCCTAGCTACCTGTTTGCGCAAGAGTTTGATCTCTGATTTTAGCTCTTGGACCTCTTGATTCTTTCGTTCTTCTCGTGTTGGTTTATGTTGTGTGCGCTTAGGCTGCCTCATCGAGTTCTACGTTCCGGCATCTCGCAGAAGATAACCTGGGCGCCCTGAGGTGGTTTGGTGTGGATTTCGCGGGCGAAAGCACCAACGATTAGCTGTCTGGCAGGGATGGGTGAGGGCCACGCTGCGAAAAATTCGCAGTCAGTGAAATGAATGCACGCATCGAACTTACCTTTCTTGCTTGCTTGCCTGCACGCCACGTACGCTGGCTCGGGGTCAGTCCCACCAGAGAACGAAACAGCTTCATTCAGCTTCCACTGCTCATTCTCAGACAACCAACCAGACCACACCAATTCGCTGGTGTGAACCGCCAAAAACACCTTCACGCCACTGAATGAATGCATCAGATTGACCGTTTCGGCGACAATCTGGTTAATCCATTCACGGTCCATCGACCCAGATGCATCGATAATTACGCTAAGGCTCGGCTGATGTCCCTTCCATCCAGGCAACTGCACACCTTCTTCCGGGGACCGGCGATTACGCTTTGAAAAAGTCTGATAGTCGCGGGTCGGCTTTGATGCTGTAACTTCGAAACCGTGACGGATAATCTTCTTCCAGTCGATGCGGGCTGCACGTGGAGATAGCAATGCTGCGACCGCTGAGCTACCTTTCCCAGCCGCTTGGGCGTGGGCTCGCGCCTCAATAGCAACTTGTTTCCAATCTGGAGCGCCCTCGGTGTTGTCGTCAATAACGCCACAGCCTGCTGCGGCATCCCCCTGCCCACTATCCTTTGATTGCTGTGGCATATTCTTCGGATTTTTCTTTAAAAATTCGAAGATCGCCTCTGCGAATATGTCTCCATGATACTCATGGGGTGGATATAGCGCATCCTTTGGCAATTTAATATCATCGAGCTTCAGAGCATGATTGATCGCCATGTCGGTTGCCACATTCCACATCCAAGCATCACGCCCACCACGCCGACCATGATGAAGCAAAATTAGATGCAACATCTCGTGCGCCAGAACTCCCTGGAGCTCCTCCTTTGTGAGCTTGTTCACAAATTCGGGGTTCAACAAGATTCGACCAGCGGCAGTGATACCCATCGTACCAACACCCTGCTCTTTATTTGAGATTTGATACAATTCGCGAATACGTTGGTGGATTAGCAAGAAATGTGGTTGAGTAAAACCAAGCACGTAGACAGCATTCCTACATTTCTCGATTGCGTCGTGGCTCATTATGGATCTATCTCACTAATGGTGTTTGGATGCGTGTTACTAGACATATGATACATTTAATTTTTGTTGTGATTCGCCCAATAAATCCATGCTCTAGGGAATAAATTAAAAATCATTCTACTGAATAGACTAAACCAGTGGTTGCGCCACGCCCCTATCCGGCAGCGTGGACACAACCGGTCCAATTCATTGTGCTGGGAACAAACAGAATAGAAGTCCCGGCGCCACCATAAATGACCCTTATAAAGCATTACTGACCGCGAATAGCCTGTCCGATAGAACGAAGAAGACGGCCTTGCGCGAGAGTGCCTTCCTTGTGGAAAGGAGAGGAAGTGAACTTCTGCATTCCGAAACGACCCATCACATTCATTGCCGCTACGCGGGTTTCATTCTGCAAACGGTCAGAATAGATCCATGCGGGGCAGGGGTCGGTCTGTGAAACTTGGGCAAGAATGCCAAGCACCGCGATTGCGGAATTCACATCGGTGGGCAATTTAGCGGAGGCCGGGTTCTTCAAAATCTCCTTGATGCTCGGAAGGCTGTGGCGAACTTTACGAATGGTCATATACGATGCCGCCGCATCTTCACCCACATTGCCAGCCAGCACAGCGGCAAAAACAGACCCGCTATCCTGTTCACCAGCATCAAGCGCTTGGGCAATGACACGAATGCCACGCTCCCATGACCGTGGAGCGCCCCAAGCCTTACCCGACGACGATGCGCCCGGCGGTGGGTCAATGCACAACAAATCCGGAGCCATCTCAATAGTGGCGGCGAAGTCCGTGGCGATAGTCTGTGCAGTGGTCATCTCCTTAACCAGCCGCTCCTTCTCGCCATTAACTTCAACAAACTTGGCATCGAGGTTGTAAAAATACTCTTGGACCTCTTTGTTCGCCGGGCGCATATTGATTTGCGTCATACGACCGAGAAGAGGAAGTGAAAGTTCCCATCCGCCAGACGCCTGCTCTGGTGGGTTGGCTGCCGCCACGATGCGCGTTCCGGGGTGCAGCTTGACATCACCAGCCCAACGCTCATACACCAGCCGCAACGCTGCGCCCTGAACAGCCGGGGAGGCGCAGGTAAGCTCGTCTAGGAACAGCAGTACGGGCTCTTGCGTCGCGCGCTTAATACAGCCGAGCGGCAGCCGGTTGATGCTGCCGAGCTTATTTTCCGCATTGCCGCCAGTTGACACCGGGAAACCACCGATATCAGTAGGATCGCAAAGTGAAAGGATAAGCGGCTCAAACGGCAACTTGAGCTCCGCCGCAACAATGGCGACGATAGCCGACTTGCCAATTCCAGGCGGACCAATCAAATTGATCGGCTGGTTGGCCAGGATGGAATGCCGCAAAGCCCGAATGCATTCTGCCAGATTCAACACATCAATTCCACTCGTCTTATCTGAAGTAATTTTACTCATCTTTCCTCTTCTGCGTTGTGTGTGAACTGCAATAAACTGCAATAATTATGCCAGTGCAACATCGAATATAACCACAGATGCGATCCTGACTACAACTTATATAAAAAATATTATTGAGAATGACAGGAGTTGAACCCGCGTCTACTAAGTCGATACTTTAGTCGCTCTACCGTTGAGCTACATTCCCATTTATTGCCTAATTAAGACCTTTTGACGTGTCACTCACGGCTTCAGATTTGTTAGGAAATCGGTCATCGACAACCCGTCGATTTGCATTGAATAGTACATGTTTACGCCCTCATAAAGCCAATTTGGGGCATATAGTGCTATCATATGTCCATTTATGATATCAACGCGAAATTCTTCGAATGGTAGTCCATGGGTGGTCTTAAGCAGGTCAGTCAATTCTGTTGTAACATCAACCCGCTTTAACTTATTACGCTCAATATTAGCCAGATGCTTGTTTAAGCAACATTCATACGTGTGATTAATAATGGCGTTCGCATACACAGTCAATATACGTTCGCCACAATCATCACAAGTTTTAGCCAACTGTGCATTCTTACCAACTGGTTTGGTCATCTTATACCCGTACCATCGAGAAATTCTTGTAAAGAGATTGCTCCAGCACAACTTGCGACCCATATGCGACAAGCGGCATTTAAATCTTCATCCAACACGTAGGCGAATTTGTTATTAGTATAAGCCGATCTCGCCAATATCACGTAGTCATTCGAAAGGCCAAACATAAACGTCCTAAATTCATATCCAGCATAAATTGCTGCGCAATGTGACAAGAGGTACATGGCATTATTGGGTTGATTCTGGTTTCATTGCACAAAGAAATTCTGCAAGTGTCATGCCAGCATATTCCGGCCCAGATTTATTATAAGATTTGATTGCTTCAACCACCCACGGTGGTGTCCACATGCGCCAGAATGTACTACACATTTCATGTGTAATGTCAGCAGAACGTATCGCGAGCAATTCAGTCATGTTTTCAATCTGAACATATCCTTTATCACTCATCTTTTGTTGATCTGCTTGTATCCTACATTCGGGATGCAGCTTGTGCATGGCCATGTCTTCGACTGGCCTGATGCTCTGGCATACATCACATTCTGCTCCATCTATTAAATTAACCTGATATATAACACCTTGATTGTGCAGAGATGGTTTAGACATAAATGGCGGCACGAGTCCTTCTAATAAATATATTTGTTGATCAACTATTGGCCTGCCAGCTAAAATTTCTACGAATGCGGCGGTGTCGCTTGCTTGCATCGAGGCCAATTGACGCAACGCATTTTCACCTCTTTCAACACTATTATGTGATTCTATTGATTCAGTGCCTAGGATTGAACACCATTTCGGCCAGTGTGTTTTATTGAGCGCCAGTTCATCTCGGTAGTTATCGAAGTAGTTAGTAGAGTTAACATCTACTTTATCAAATCTGACCCATAATGTGTCTATATACTTAATTGCATTTTGTAACAGCAATAGTAATTGATCCCGTTCGATGCGTGCATAACGATACTGGTTACGGTAAGGCTTAGCCTTGAACATGTTGCTACAAAAATATCCAACCTTATTTTGGTTTGATTGCATGTCTGTCATCTGCCATCTTGCTAATAAAGTCTGCAAGACACATGTCGCCAAATCCATTATTTTTGATGTAAAGCCGGATTGCGTCTGCTCCCCAAGATTCTACAAACAAATCCGCTGGTATGCCATTTACACGAATCGGCTTTGATGCCAACTTAGGATAGATATTTGCTAAATTGCCGGCTACATAGTCAAATGTGTATTTTGATTCGGAAAGCATGCCGTATACGCTAACCATATTATATTTTGGCGCTTCGATATTTCTGAATCTCATCCAACTACATACCTGTGATGCATGGTCAGGCGCTGACGACGAAATTTTGGTCATACATTTCGGACAGATATTATCAGTCATCTTTTGTGCCCATGCTTGTTAAATAGTCGGCAAGTGACATGTCTAGAAACATGCCCCGACTTTGCATCGCATTAAATGTTTTAATCACTTTATCCACCCAATCTGGAACAAACATGGCATAGCCAATTGGAAGAAATTCAAATGGAATATTTTTAGCCCTTATGATTTGAGTTTCTTCAGCAATACTAACATTGTAAATATTTTGTTTGCTGATCAATTGCATGCGCATAGTTTCCATACATGCAATTGATTTCATGTGATCTTCTACCGCCTCTGTCACCACATTGCACAAGCATTTTGGACAAACGATTGGTTTTAATAGCGTATGTTTAGTAACATATCCGTCAAAATCAATCTGATGCTCAACTAGATAAACAGTTTTCCCATGTACTTGTTGAGCCGTTGCATCATTAATTCCATTTAGTAGAATGGAAGATGATTCACTGTTATGCGTGCGAATTGTCTCAATCGCAGACAATGACAAATTTGAAATGTGCTGATCAAATGGTGCCTGATATATAGACATCCCATGATTATCATTTTCCAGACGTTCGATCATATATGGGCAGTGTGGCATACTTAAACTATTTTCAGCGCGCGCAGCTTCCAATCTGTCTTTAAGTCTTAGTAGATACACATCTGTCGACTGAATTAGTTTAATGAAGCCATTAGTATCATACGCACGGGCATTTATGTGGCCGAGTGAAATAACGCGCTGTACCAATATGTTTGATTCTATATTAGGTTTGAGTCCCATCGGTCTGGTCGGTCTGGTCGATTGCAATGCTCTCACCATTAATTGCTCTGAGGAATTCGTGTAGTTTTAAACCGGCAAATTCTGATGATTTACGATAATCTTGGATGGCTTTATCAACCCAAGCTGGCACCCACATGTCTAGTGCTTGTGGACGAATTTTGAATTCAATGCCCGATTTACGAATAGCATTAGTTGCAGCCGGGTCATCTACAATGACATATCCGGCCTGTTGAACATCGCGTATCTGGGTATCACGCAAGCATCTAAGCGACCCCATGTGGGAATTCATGCCACTCTTGGTGTATTGTTTATGACATTGAGGGCATTCACTCGCCTTAATTATGGTAGCTAAATAATATCGATAGAATGTTGGAGTGGAGGTGGCAACGTCCCATACGAAACTAATCTTGGGCATCTTGTCGCCCTTTTTGACCGCATCTAACACCAATCTAGAACACTTGATAGTGTGGTCTAGATCCTGCATGTCGGCGAGCATGTTGTATTTGTATACGGATATGTTCACGTCAACTATACTATATCCAACACTAATCGTGGTGTAATGCCACACACCACCACGATTAGTTATGCTTTCTAAGTTGATGGCCCGGAATTGCTCTAATGCTACAACAATCCCCTCGACACGCTTGATAATATCCTGGATATCAAATTTGCATATTGTGTTTTGTGTCTGCACCGCATATTCGTCCAAAATATAACCCCTCAATAGTCAGAGCAGTCTGGGCACGCGGTCCGCGTGCCATTGCTGGCAGCAACGACTCCTGTGTCATTACACGTTTTGCAAAGGGCGTGCCAACTTTTATCATCCATAGGCCCAGCACTCATCCGCATCTTGGCATGCAAAGCAACGATGTTACGGCGCCTTGGCTGTTTTATCGTTATCGGCTTGATTGGTTTTTTCATGACATTCGCACATATGATAATGCAAATTAGTAGATAATTCGCATCCTAGAGTTTTATCACCAATGCAAGCAAAATAGCCTTTGTCTTCACAAGCTTTACAATTAAACATCAATCACCAGTTTGGGGTTAAATGGTACATCAACATCTTCATGGACACGATATTACTAGTGTGTCCATGGACTTAAATATCTAATATGTCCACCACATATAATAGTAGAAGATCCCTGAATAAATGTGTTAAATGTTCTAAACAATTAAATGACATTACTCAAGCTAGATGCCAGACATGCCGTAATTTTGAGCAAGAAAATACAAAATCTTATCAGTCAAAGCGTATTCTTGCACATTTATGCCGGAGTTGTTGCAAGTCCAACAATAATGGGAAAGTTCATTGTGATATTTGCGGTTTTAAAGCAAGAGTCCGTGCCCGTAAGCGCGCCATAGAATTAAAAATTATGATATTAAATGCATATGGTGGACCACAGTGCGCTTGTAGAGGGTGCAGTTGGCATAATCAACGCTGTGTCTGTAGTCACATAGACGTCTTAACTATAGACCATATCGACAATAGTGGCGCCAAACATAGGAGAGAGATGACTGGCGGAGATCGCGTCGGTGGCGGCGATACCACCTATCGATGGCTTAAGAAGAATAATTACCCATCTGGATATCAAGTTCTATGCTGGAATTGTAATTGGATCAAATATAAACATTTAGTCTCTCCACAAAATCTGGATTCTCATTTTCATTAGGATATCCCATTGGATTGGCAAAAACGCGCGTGCTGCCAATCTTAATATCGATTGGACAGTGTGTATGCCCATGTATCCACAATTTTGGCTTGCGAGCAACCATCAAATCTTCCACGTCACACACGAAAAATCGATTTAATGAAGACTTTTGAAATTTTGGATGAATACTCTTTGAAGATGGAAGATGGTGTGTGACCACCACATCATTTTCACATAAATTATCTTGTAGACCTTGAACAGTTAATTTATTTTCTTCGTAGACCCATGGATCAAATCCATCGATTACATGAAAGTCGTTCATCTGCTGTGCGTGCAGACGATTGTTCTTCTCTTGACGAAACCAGAGAGTGCCTCCAAGAAAACGCTGACCATCAATTACCTTTACGCCACCGTGACGTAATACATGGAGATTGGTGAGATTATACTCAATTGCATTGAGGTGTCTCTCAGCAGTTCCAACATCGGTATTGTAATACTCATGATTACCGCAAACCATGAGTACTTTGTTATATTTAGAACAAAATTCAGACAGAATGTCTTGGGACCAATAGTAGTCGCGCAAAACAGTGACGTCGCCGGCTAAAACTAATATGTCTACCCCGCTTGGGTCAAGACTTTTTAAGAAAGAAATTCCATGGTCCCTGTGAAATTCTAGGTGGAGATCACTCATAATGGCCAGTTTCATTTAGTCGATTCCAGATCAACACTATCTTCATTGCGCTGACGGAAATAATTCCTGATCGCATCTCTGAACTCTGGCTTATTGTCCTCCAATTGAAGGACGCCATTATATCCATATTTAATATCTTTCAATGGATCGTAATCGTGCTTTGTAATTATATCCCATCGTTCAACATATTTTCGATCTTTCTTTTTACCATGGAAGGCGTGACATATAATTCCTGGAACATAGCCCACATCGCGTTTGATCAAACGCTCACATCTGTCCTGAAATGTATATAGCGCATCTGAGTAATTTTTGTGGATTCCGCCCGGCATTGAGTTTTTAACATTTCCAACAAACGCTAGGGCCATGTGGTGATCGGCTGCGCCCAAGATGGCGTAATCGATCAATCGACCAATAGCATTGAAAGCATCTCGTCTAATAGCCCAAGCATATCCTGGATGCCAAAATGTGTACTCTGGCTTCATGATTTGTCCTGTAATATACTGATAACCAAATCCGGTATGAGTCTGGATTGCACTACCATCAGGACCAGTATCGATACAGTTTTGGAACATCTGAACGATCTTGTAGTGTTGTAGGGCGTTAAGCGTGTCGTGAACCCATTCCGGATTCATAAATTCAATGTCGCCATCAACCCACGCCGCATACTCCCAATCATCAGGCAGTCGTGCAAATCCGAGATTAATTAGATTTTCCTTGTGCCATAGTTCGTCCTTGCCACGCACCTGCACGTGATTTGGATTGGTCGCATTGGTGACCTCGAATTGTCTTGCTCCAAAAGCCATCTCAACTACAATCAGATTTACATCATGAAGAGCCATAACCGCTTGAAATTGCTTAAAGAGCACATATCGACTCTTAAATGCAACCGGGTTACTCACTACAGCAATTACATGCAATGTACTGCTGGGACTGTGATGTACAATCTCATGATGGTGCTTCATTAAATGACGCATTATATCCTCGGATTAATGTCTAGATGACTGGAGTTGAACCAGCGACACCTTGCTCCCAAAGCAAGTGCTCTACCAAACTGAGCTACATCTAGATATGCTTCTTGAACCACTTAATTAATGCTTCTACTGTTGAAACAATGATTAATATAATATCTTCAATTACCTGTTCTAGTACAAACAGCATTGTTAAACATGCCGTCACCGTTAGTAACCACATAATACCATCTAGCACGCCTTCCAACATTTGGACCTGGAGTCGATTTTATATGGACGTTCCGGGGATCGAACCCGGCGCCTTCTGCGTGCAAAGCAGACGCTCTCCCAAATGAGCTAAACGCCCTAGACTATCGTTCCAAATATGTTCGTTTACATTTCTGGTTGCCATTGTGTGACACCATATTTTGCGACCTTCATCAACCATAATTTAAAATGTTATGATGCCATTTAATTCACAAAATCGGCTCTTAATAGTTTGTGCTGCCTGCTCTGCTGGTAGCTTATTCTGAATGGGCGTTCCATCGAGTCTAGGTGCCACACTAAAGTCGATTGCCAAACGTTCATGTCCTATAGCCACGAAATCAATTGCGTAAAGAGGGGAGTTGATCTCGTAGATTGGCCCGCGCATACCACGGTCATATCGATTGTCAATCTCAGTAATGGTCACATCGCCTGAATTTGATCGCCAATCGTCTTTACTCGTGTACTCCAGCCAGAATTGGCGATCGCCCATAACCACCAATCGTTCCGTACGTGAAGCAAATGTTTTGGCGGTAGGAATGAATTGTGCTGCAAAATGGCCTGGATATTTCTTACGTGCGTCATCCAAGGACATTTTTTCTTTACCTTCGCCCGCATGCGCATGGATGTCGATAAAAACCACCAACTCTACCAACTTACCATATCCACTAGATTTTAGACTGGACACTCCGCCATTCTGCGTACCCAAATCCTTGTAAAGTTCGGCAACCATACCGAACTTAGGTGTCTTCAGTCCAACCATGTTCAGAGCTTTATATGTTTCAATCCGATTGAGCTTAGGTACTGTGTGACGTTGGAGCATGAGCTCACCATCTAGGTCCATGAAATGGTCATAATAGTCGACGAAATCACTATCAAGTTTGATCTTAGCCATGTGTTATCACCAAATTTGTAAGATGCCTAGTAAAGTGTGTCTCAGAATCGTTTCTACGTATCACGTGGCACCATGGAAACAAGAAATTCTGCAAATGTCATGCCAGCATATCCTTCTTTTAGGGCATAGTACACACGCACAGCGTCGATTATATCTTCAGATACAAAAACTTCAAAGAAACTCCCGCCTATACCCGACATCTTAAAGGTTTTTGCAGAATATCCTAGTGAGATTAACGTTTCATTAACCTCACTAAGTTTATCCATTTCACTATTATGCCTCATGTAGCCAGGATGACCAAAACTTATGCCCACATCATTATATGTAAGACTACAGAGTTTTAGCATTGGCGCTTCTTGTGATTTAAATCGCAGATATTCGCAGATATCTTCATGCATGTGCCCCCATACACCAGTTACTATCTGGTGGCCGCAAACGCTACACTGATTCATAGTCGCCCATTCTAATTAATTTTCGAAGTCTTGCCTTATAACGGAATCTATCACTTCTGCCTTTATAATATTTCATGCGCTTCGCATTGCGACTACGGCCCGACCGTCTGCCACGGGCGCGGACATATGGATGATAGTACATTGGAACGGTGCAATATTGCGCCTTGCCAAGATACCGATTAAGTATGTGTGTACGCTCTAAGCGATTAAGAAAGAACATTTCCCAGCATGCACTATGATCGTTGACTATAAATTGTTGATATCCATACACCCTATAATGCGTAGTATCCAATTCAACAATTGCCCCGCTTTCAATAAGACATGGGGCCATGAATATATCATGTACAATAATCTTTATTCTATTTGCATCTACAGTCGCTATGTGTATAAGAGCCACGCTATCGGTATAGCGCGGGCTATTCTTTAGTCTATTATGTCGAAGCCGTTCTGTTCTAGACATATTAAAACATGGCGTTGAGATATGCTTGAAGACTCATTGAATCAGAAAAGGTCTTGGCCCAGATTTCACACTTCATTCTAATGGCGTCGAGATCGTCTTGCGCCAATTTTGGATGATGTTTATTCGTATATCCTATGAGGATTCTGGGCGATCCGAATAAGTGTATATCCACATAAATTTCTAAGCACCAAAGTGTGCGTCACAATGTTCTATAGAATAGCTCACATCGCACTCCATATACCAATGGAATATGTCTCACCCTTACTGGTTGACCATCGTTTAAGCAGTTGGCGCTTGGTAAGCACCAGGGTGCCGACTTGAGGATCAAAAATGATGGTTAGATCGTCATGGCTACCTATTTTAACAACCCAATGATCAAACTCATCAATGCATAATATATTAATGTACTTTGAAGTGGTCAACTGTTCATATGCGACTTTATTGCTGAACGTCTGACGCACTTCGAAATTGAGCTTAAAATGTTCAAGTACCTTCAGGATGTTTTTGGAGTCTGTACCGTTTATTCTGGAAGTCTCAGCCAGTTTGTATATTGCTTTATATGATTCATCGATCCCGAAAAACAGGAGAGCCGCCCGAAGGGCTGCCACGCCACAATCTGCAGTCGTTCGCTGGAGCTCTAAGACGCTCACGAGAGCCTCGATTACTTAGGGGGCCTGTGACATCCACACATAACACATTTCCCGTCATTGCCAAATTTACATGTATTATTCGGACACATTATATGCCTGCCTTTGCAAATACTTCTTTCCAATCCATACCACTAGCCACAGATTTAAATCCATGCACTATAGTATAATTCTCGCTAATTCGCTCATGAATCTCTGGTAGAATCAGCGTACCAACTTCTTTTAGACCATTTTCATGAATACGTGCCATACCTAAATAATCCCACCTTGACCTACATCGATGTTGCGCATCGACCAATTCGGTAAGCTGTTTGGTATTTAGGCGCATCGCTAATATTCGCTAGATTGGCCACGCTTTTGCGGCTCTGGTGGCAGATTGACACCCAAGTCTTGTGCAATCAATAGAATTGACTGAACAATCCACTCCATACGCTCATTTGCATAATCGATTTGATTCTGTAAGTCTATCCTGTTTTGGCATTCATCACAGGTATAACTACAGTTACATTCGCAAGACATATTTTCCTTGGTGGCGTGGGTCGGCCATCACTCTGACATACTGAGGGTTAGCATACTCTCTGCTCTACTAAGGTTTTTATTCAAACCTCTGATGCCATGTTGTTAAACCAAGCATTTCATGAAATGCTGGGCGCACTCCATGCTTAAGCTACCACGCATGCGGCCTATCGGATTTGAACCGATAACCCTCGACTTGGAAGGCAGATGCTCTACCGTTGAGCTAAGGACGCTGATTCTGACATTTGTCACAAGGTGTCTTGTAAACTTTGTATTTTGGACTATAGTCCACGACATGTTGAACATATACTGACCTACATATTTCGCATGGATAGATCTCACGACTGCGCAAGAATCGATAACACTCATAACAGTGCATATGGTGTGCCGACACTTTAGCGCCAACCTTTAAATCGCGTCCATGGTCCGCACTTGGAATCTTGCCCATATAGCGGGAGTGGGATTTGAACCCACAACAGGCGGGTTATGAGCCCGCTGATCTACCGGATTGATCTATCCCGCAATGTCGGATACTGGAATTGAACCAGTGGCCCCTAAAATCGCCCTTTCGGGATACTTAGCACTCTTTCTCTGAGCTAATCCGACTAACTCCAGCAGCTTCTTAGGTAATTTCGCGCCTATACCCAATTCTTTCTGACATAATTAAACAAGCTTACAGTCATCCATCTTAGATGGGAATCGAACCCACATTGCGCTAGACCTCTACCTGCTCAACTACATCTGGTGGGGAGTCCCGGTCGTGAGACGGGATCCTTGGCCGTAAGGCCGCCGTTCTACTTTGAACTAACTCCCCATAAAGCCCGAGGGCGGTTGCGAGGCGCCATCTCTCCCCTATAACGGGGCCGCTCTGCTTTGAGCTACTCGGGCACAAAAACCACAGCACGGGTTGTGCAACACTCGTGCCAATATCTGTTTATCAAGTCAATGTTATCCTCTTTACTGACATATCCAATTGTCATTGGAATTTTTAGCCGTGAACAAAAGTTCATACCCAGTCTCTAGATTTACAGTGACTGCTCCAGTAAATGTTAGATAATCTGGTTCAATGAATGTACCGCCGCCACTTATAGCATTTGACAATGGCGTCCAACTGGACCATGGACCATAGTTATCACGATGCGTTATATATATATTGTTATCAGTTCCAACAGTGGCCATCGCTTGTTTGTTTACGCCGCCAATGTCAGTACTAACAAGTGTTTCACCAGTACGACTGGCGCCCATGACATTCAATGGCGGGCGCTGGCTTATACCTACCGTTCCGCCTTGATTCCCTGCGCCGCCAGTCCCCTGCCATGTGCAGGGATAATCCTGCGCCAAATCGGTGTACATGTCATAAGTTGCGATATATCTGTTTGGATCATTCATTGTAAATGCAATCGTGCATGCACGAGCAGGATCGACAGGTGTTGCTGGCCAAAATAGATCGCTGCATGACACAACGGGCGCTTGTGATGAAATAATAAATCCCGCTGGGAAGTTTGACCAGACTTGTGTCCATTGTTTCTCAGAGTAGTCAGAAGTTGTTGAGATTGTTGTCCAACTTACTGCGCCGCTAGGCCCATTAGGCTGCCAATACTGCCCCGGCCCCGGCGGTGGATTAACAATGTCTTGTCCATCGAAGAGATCCTGAGAATAGTCTAGATATACTACCACAATCAAATTCATTCCAGGTTCGTAGGCAACACTCACTGGTAGACGTGTTTCAATGGGGATCTGATATGGCGGACTCTTCAGCATGCCACATGATGTATTACACGACGGTGTGTCCTTGCAACCGTTAGGATAGTTGTAGCTGTTCCATGAATCCACCGTAGTACGACGTACCAAGCCATGGTAGGTCCAATTCGCTCGATCCGTGCTTGTCCAATATGAGACATTCCGGGTATTGGAGCCGCGAACGAATCCGAATGCCCACCATACCTTATGAACAGGATCGAATGTGACTGCCGGCTTGCGAAGTGAATCAAAGGGGCTTGCTGGAGCAAAGAGGCCACCCGATCCCTTGTAATCATTGAATTTTACTGGGTGAAACTGATCGCTATCAATCACATGAATGTTTGATTCGGCAAACAGGCCCCACGGTGCTATGCCACCAGTATCTGATCCTCGCACTGCATCGAACCCACCAGCGCCACCAATCTGATTAGATGGGCTCAGCACTGCTGCGGTGAAGTTACTACCAGTGGGCAGCCACGATGCTGTCGTTGTTTTATATATCGAATTGGTATAGTACCCATCAGTCCGTCTTGCGTCAGCGCAAGTAGTACCGGGGCGACTGCCATATCCAGCCACCAATTTCATTATTTCATCTTCACATAAGGCATTTCGACTATAATACAAAACTTTGTTTAGATCCGTGCCCGTCGCTGGACCTGTTAGACAGGAAGAGTCCGAAACCATGCCATTGCCAGCAATCATCAAAAAGGCGCGTAGAATTATTTGTGATATTTCAATTCTATTCGGATTAGTTACGTAGTATGTACCATCCAAGTCATATAGACTGGGATCTCTTAGTTCACCACCTCGATTCCATGTAACCCACAGTGTACCTGGGTTATTATATAGTGTGATTAACCAAGGGCCAGCTGGCGTGCCACTGCAATTTGACCAAGCCATGTGGCCAACTGGACACCCAGTCTTAGGACACGAAGTCATAACGCGTATGACAGTTTGCGTGGGGAGACAAGAAGACGCCGTTGTGATGCCATCATATACAAACTGCGTTCTAGAATTACCTTGTGACTGCAATACTGCAGCGGCTTGCAAAATGCTGGCCGTTGGGTCACCGTTCGCATGGGCGCCGCCATTTGGTAAATTGATTACTGCCTGTTGCATTACGTAATGCTGCGGGAAGTATGATTGTCCAAACTGAGTGTGATTGCCATCGGTACTGGCTACATTTGAATCCATGGGTGGAATTGCCCAGGCTGACCTGTAACACAATACTAAGATTACACTATACCATCGAATTAGGTTCATTTATTTCCTTGTGTAGTTAGACAGCAACTTCTCGTGTGAAATCCACCGGTAAATTCCTAAATACAGACTTAATATGCCATTTCTTTAAATATTCTTGACGATGCAGTATGAAGTTACGTGCAATCTCTATGAACAATTTTTGAGTGGCTAGACTATCAATTTCCATTGTAAAATGTCGTGGATTGGTGTCCATTGCCATGCCAGTCTTGAATTTATATGGATAAATCATATTCCAGTGTGTCATATGTAGGTGACCACGAAAATCTGATGCCACACAATATAGGTAGGTGGCGTATAGCGCCAAGTCTGAAAGGTACGCATCATCGCCTACGTTTCGCTGCAACGCAGTTGTGGCATGGATCTCTCGCTTAAGTTTTATCCAATCTGGCTTAATTAGAGTTTTCACAGTCGGCTCCTTATTTTGAGAGAGGATATTTTTGAAGAATTTTCTTAACCAAGCTACGATCACAAGGCACCAAGCCTATCGCCATTAACTGGTTGCATAGATCGGGTTCACGAATGGCGACGTGAGGAATAGTGTGTTCTATGAGTTTTTGCTCTAACAGAGCAAGATCCATCTCATTTTGAGCGACGAGCGAGACGGCGTGGGTATTGTTCGGTAAAAGAACTTGATTCTGAAGTGTCCAGATGCTTGTGGACACATCTGCTGCATGTGTTAACTGAGCATCCCACATACCTCTTGGGACATCACCTCGGCCAACAATGTAATGGTACAGCGGTGTATTATCGGTTGTATCGCATATTCAAAACCTCAGTACATAATTATAACATGGGAAAGTCCTACGGAAACTACTCATCATTGCTACGATCCATGGTGGACAGGGCGACTACTTGTAGAACTGAATAGATGGCCTGCAAGCAGGCAAGAGCCAAAATGAAAGTCATCCAGGGATGTTCTCGCATTAGTTCAATCATTGTGGTTGCTCCTTGGCCTTCTCTAGCATTTCTAGATGCTTGCGAATGTAGCGCATGAATAGAATGGCCTTGTCTTGAGACAAGAAAGTTGTAGTGCCAATGTCTGTTATTGGCACCGGGAACTCAAACTGCTCGTAGTTGGCGTCTTCTGGGCTACCTGACATATCTGGCACCACATAGTCCACCTGATACCAAAGGTTTCCGTCAAAATATCGGGTGAAATATGCACTATTCTCGCCGACCACCATCAATTTAATTAAGTCCGTATTGCCCATATACATATCCTCAAGCATCTCGATTAATGACAAACTTGCCCAACGCATTAACTGTCTCGATGATCATCTGGCGTATGATCACCCATCTGTTGAATATTGTCGCAATTACTGCAAATGTGTGTCTCACATCCATAGCAGTAGTCATCGTCGTCGCATTTAGTTTTGCAGAAATAGCAGAAACCATCGTTGTGTAGGGCCATATTAATATAGTTTAAGGTGTCCTGTCACCTGGTTTATCTTCTCTTCTGTGTCCGGGCCAATGGCTAGGCATGTGCGGGTTGGTACGCCGTTGAACTCAGTCTTACCTGCGTCGGTAATCATATGCACCTCAAGACCACTAGTTTCGGCCTGCTCATAAATCTCCATTAATTCTGCCTCTGAGCTGACTTGAAGACATATTTTGGTAAATGCGCCGCCAAACATCCACTCTATTTCATTTTTACTAAAGTTGCCTTCATATTGGCCCGTTCCTAGACTATCCCAGGCTGTGGTTAGCCGTTTCACTAAGAATGAAATAGATGCATGAGCACCTTGAGCAACACACTTACCTTTTCTCATTTTTAGATCGGCGCGCATCACTAGCACTTGTTTGATCATGCTCACCTTAATAGTTGTAATAGTGCAGCCAGTTCGACCGGCGCCATCTTAGCAACACCAGCACATGTGTTGTTTACCTGATTGCAATTTGCTCCTACGTTAGGGTGAATACCATCACGAAGGTCTGCCAACGTTAATACCGAGTTAACATCTGCTAAACGCACTTTCTGCCCCGCAGTGACCCTTGCAGCTACCAGCCGGCGCAACTCGGTATTATACTGTTGTGCAAGTACGGCCCGATCTACATTGTTCGGTGCTACCAACACTGACGACTGAGGTGGGATTGTTTGCACCACAATTTTTACGTTCGGTAGTGTTTGTTGAATGGTGGTGATTAGAACATCCTGTCGACCTGCAACACTCGTGCCAGTCTCGGCTGTCCACCATGCAATATCATTAGTTCCGGCCATGACGACCACAACATCTGGTTGATAGGTATTCAGCCACCCTACAACTTGCGCACTAATATCTCCAATTGTCCAACCTGGATGTCCCTCGTGGCGTGTGGAACATGGATCGTATGTATTTGCCTGAGACCCTACAGGTACGATATTATATCCAGCTGCGATTGCCTGTGTGGTAAGTGCGCAGCGCCATGACCATTCTTCTTGTGTTATCGAGTCACCAAGGTCCATGAGCTTAATGGCTGCGCCCGTGACCGGTGCACCCGCATCGACAACCCCGGCGTCTGGAACCACGGTGCCAGCGTCCTTTGCCACAACTCCTGCATCTGTCACTGGTGGCGGGGGTGTGCCCGCATCCGGTGTTTGAGTGCCCGCGCCCCACGAAATTGAGTCAACATATATAATACCAGACAGGGCTGCGTTTGGCTGCAGTTCCACACCAAGGCTTTGCAACACACCTGGAACAGTGGGCAGAGTGAGTGTGAACGTATTCCATCCGACAATCAGTGCTGACTGTGGGAACCAGTTAGAGTTCCATTTCCATGAAGTGGTTGCGTCTTCCTGAGCAAACACCTGTAATGAAGTGAGGGCCGTGACCACAGGGATATAGACATGGTATGTAATCGTCGTGCCGCGCGGGACTGCTGGGTTGGCTACGATGAAGCTCTGATTGGCAGATGAGGAGCCATTGAATGTTCCAGCCAGTGACCGTAAGCCAGCAAATGCCTTGGCCGTACTGGTACCAAGCGTGCCACCCCCGCCAGTTAGAGTAAACCCCTGCAGATTGCCCGCAGTCTCGAAGTTGCATTGTGCAGGATCCAAAACAACTCCACCTGCGTCTGGTGTGCCAGCATCCTTAGTGCCTGCGTCAGGTGACCCAGCATCAACAACTATCGTGCCTGCATCCTTTATACCCGCATCCACAACCGTTCCAGCGTCAGGTGTTATACACACACAAGTACACACGGCACCTGCATCTGGCGACCCGGCATCAACAATGCCTGCGTCAGGCACAGGGGCGCTAGATGGTAGATTCATGCCTCCACTAGCATAAAATGTACCAACATTGACTTTCAGGAAATCGTTGTCAACTTCTTGACGGCTCTGGCATCCCTCGCCCGCTCCGAACAACAGTGAAATCATGCCACTGCTTACAAATTTTTGTAGATGCGTGGTGCCACCGTTGCCGAAGAAATATTCTGAACGATTGTCTTTGTATCCACTACCTATGCTACCATTGTAGCATACATCCTTACTAAAGGAGTTGCCAATCGGCACCTGCCAAAGCACCCAACGCTTGGATGCCTTTACGTTCCAGAGGCGCATCCATTCAGCATAACGATTGAAGCTTCTGGTGTTTATGGCAGCTGTATCAGCTGTGTCCCACCAACGATTCTCTCCTCTTACAAGCGTGTAGTAGTTAGAATCTCTGTCAAGAGGGTCGCCCACTAATATATCATATGTATCACCAGTTATATTAGCGACTAGCCCCAGTGGCGCTAAGAAGTTGTATACATTGTCAACAGCTGGCTGTAGCGGATCGGTCACATTGAAATGTATGATGTCTAACCCAGTTGCCCAGCCAGAAATGTGCATACCCAATATTACGTTTGTTGCACCAACAGACTTGCGCATCTGCAAAAATGCTAACCCCCATCCTGCAGCCGTATTGGGTAGCCCGGCTAGCTCTGGTAGACCAGTGGATGCGATTGCGGCTGGAGCAGTTGGTACTACGGCTGACTCTTGTAGATATGCATATCCATCTGGTTCAAGCATAACTAGGACCGGTCTGCCAAATGTCTTTGCTTGCTGCATTAGCAGCTTGAAATCGCCAAAATATTCGGCCATTGCTGTGGGCGATTGTACCTTTTGGTAGAATCCGGTATTAGCGGGCGGGATGTCATACATTTCATAGTACGAGATAGCTGGAATGTATCCGTTGGCGTCTGCGGACTTGAAGAAGGACTGAGCGAAGGCGCCGTCACGTGGGCCACCGCCCCAATTGGTGGCCCAGGAGTATGTCAGATAGATATATTCCAGATCCCACTGGACACCGCTATTGTGCATCCAGGTTGTGGACGCTGAGTCGTTGTTGTTGAATAGCCCGATAGATAACTTTTGCGGCATTGGTGCCGGCACAGACCCAGATGGGCCTGCCCATGCATTAACAGTAAGAAGGAGGCAGATTAAGCAGCTTAATTTCATTTTTTAATTCTTCCTTTACGATCTTACGAATAAGATCTTGTAGTTTCTTGTTTTTGATCGAGTTAGACTGTCTCTCGCGATACTCTGCCACATCTAACTGAGTATGTGGACACATATCAAAATCTTCTTTACAAATAACACATTCTTCATGTCTAGACATTTATATCTTCAGGCAATAGATAGAGAGTGTATTTCCTATTCACTTGCAAAAGTTGATATGTTTCCGAATCCACAGTTAGGCCGATGCGCGGCCAAGGCTGGCCATCTTGCGCCAATTCCACTTCAAAGTGATTAACGGTTTCTTCCTTTTTCACGATTCGGAAAGTCTTCTTGGACTCTATAACTTCTTTATCGATTTTAGTAATCATTGTTTACCCACTTAAACCAGTAAGCATCCGTTCTATTGTCTGTTTCGGCGTCAAATCGGCATAAGTATTAGATATTTTAAATATGATATTTAAAATATCTAATATGTACCACAACTTGCTCGCATCGTGATGTGAGACTTCTCCTAATAGTATATAACTCCAGTGCACATAATCACCGTAGGCTTCTCTGTAAAAAGCAAATGTTGTTCCATCGAATTGGAAAGTAAAGAGTTCAGGATGGTTCCTACTAAGATCATGCAACTGTTTACGTCGAGATTTACCTGGTCTGGACATCATTTAGATCTGTCAACAACTGCTTTGCAATCTGTTTAGGAGCCAAACCCGCATAGTTGTCCGACTTGTTTAGGAAATCTATTACCATCTCGATTTTTGACAGAGTATAGTATATGCTATTGGATGCGATAGGACGCCACTGCCAATATTTTTTCAATATTCCGTCTATCATGTGTCCCATATAAACATAATAAAGAACTGAATCTATTAGTATGGTGAAATGGTCTGCATGGAAGCCGGAAGCATTAGCCATCCAGAAATGTCTCTTTTCATAAGACAACAAACTAAAAGCCTTAGATTCTGAACGGTTGATTTGTGTATGATAGTCAGTAGCCACGATGGCTTTTACCAACCTTTTCAACCATTGCCATCAGCTGGCGGATATTCTTCGGCCTATATTCGTTTACATCCACACCAACATTAATGATCGGACCCTTACGATTAAACGCCTCGTGAACGTGACCATGTAGATGAACATCTGCCTTCTCGTTTGGCAGAAATGCCATATCTGGCTCATGGCGTAGGTAAAGTTTTACTCCATCGACAGTCAAAAAAAGCTCAGTGTTGATTGAGGCCCATTCAGCATTCTCAATTTGAGATAGGATGGTCACACCGTTATGCTTCATGTCATGATTGCCCAAAACAATATGCTTAACGCCATTCAGGCGCGCCCAGATGCCTGGAATGAGCCCCTTGTCACCCATGGCAAAATCGCCCAAATGATAAATAGTGTCTTGTGGACTAACAACCTCATTCCAATTCTTAACTAACTCTTCGGTCATGTGGGCGCAGTCTTTAAACGGCCTACTCGAATATTGTATAATATTGTTATGGTTGAAAGTGCGTATCCGAAGTAAAGTATGTACTCAAGAGTCACCTCCTTTGTGTAGATGTAGATAAATTTTATCTACCCAGGCCGTAAATTCTCCTACGGCCATTGTGTGTTTCGCTATATTGCAAATCTTACAGCAAGATACTACGTTTCCTACTGTATATCCGAGTGCGTTATTTAACCTATCTATGCCATTGTTGTAAATAAAATCACCATATTTCATTTTAGTTAATGTCAATGGCGATGTTCCGCAAAATTTGCAGTTGGAAAATATAAGTAACTCAAATTGTTCACGTGTGAGCGCCCATTCGTAGCTGCGTACTGCTGCGTTACGCTTATAATAGTTCCATACGGATGTAGTTGCTGAGGTGCCCAGAGCTTTTCTTGTTCTTATACTAGCAGATTCCTTCTGCCAACACCCACAACTTTGTGTTCCACCACTCATCAGATTGGTATATGTAACTTCCGTAAAAGTACCACAATCACATACGCACTTGTATTTAACCATCTTGCGACTACGTGGAGTCGCGGGACGGGGGAGGGGTGTCAGACGTTCTATCGCCACTAAACGACCAAATCTCTTATTTATTACGGAATATGCAGCGGCATCTTTAAAGAGGTGCTGTCTACAGCCGCAACTCTTAGTACGTTTGATGTTAGAACCAGTTATCTTCGTTAAGTTTCCACATTCACACAAACATTGGTACTTAGTTGCGGCACCATTGACACTTGGTATGCTGTATAATAATTCTAAACAACCAAATTTGTACCCTGAAGTATACTTCATCTTTGTTCCTGTGGAAACATCATTGATAGTAATTCTTCGTGAGATAAATCTGCGTATTTAATATACTCACCATTTGCCATCTTCTGTATAATGTTGAATGGGGCCATAGCATGCCTGCAAAATGGCCCCTCGTCGCAATAGTTAAGCCCATCAACATCATCGTCTACACATTTAAAATGTCTGCCACCATAGTCGTCGTGGTTGTTCCATCTGGTACAGAAGATTCTAGACATGATATCTCGGGTAATGTGGGTGTCGATTCGGCTTGGTTGGCGAGGAGTGCTCCTAGACACTCTTCAGAACATATAGGGGTGGGCCAGTAATCATTCGCGCCAGAATCATGTCTAAATGCGGTGGTAACGTCGCATATATTACATCCAGCATACATGCCTGAGAAATATATGGTTGGCTCCACTAGCATGCTTTCTGATTTATACGGATCGCGATACTCCGCTTTCGGCTGGTTAAATACCCCTGGGTGCTTTGTGTTGAAATCCATCAGTGTCCGCCACAATTGGTTCTGCGCCATCGAAAAAAACCTCCACACGATTCACAACACGTGCCAGCGGCGGCATATTAATTTGAGCCACAACATGGCGTTCAATCTCTAGATTGGGATTTACGCGTGCTGCGTGTTTTGGCGGTAGTGCCTCCAATTCTTCTTGGGTAAATTTTCCAGTCATCTTAATACGGCGCACATATGCACCACGTTTGAAAAACGTCGGATAGTCAGACCAGTTCACACCCTTTTTATGGAGCATCTCGATCATCTCTGTCCGACCCTGGTTCGCCATTTCTAAATGGGAGTAATAGTGGCGTGTGGCCATAGATACACTATTTTTGGTGGCATCTTGCTCACGCCACAAAATGGCATTAACAGCTTCATCCTTGTTAGGCACATTCCAAACACGACAATCGAATGTCGGAAGAGATTCTGCCTTTTCTGGAATGTACATAGCCAAATTTTTGTTGAAAAAGGCGCTTGCTTGTGAAGCGAGATTGCTTACGATCTTTTGAATTTTACCATCAAACCATACCTGTTCACGGAAATCATGCGCATATATCAGTAGACTGATCTCGTCGGATTGAGTGTAGCCCACCAACGCATTAGTTTCCTCTACTAGATGGATGGTGGTGTCGGCCATCAAACTTGACATACGGCGATCGTATGGACGTTTTAGTCCGCGAGTAAATTTACTAAAACTACGTCCATCTAGACGGGCAATGAGCGGCAATAGAGGCATAAGTTTGCGACCAGCCTCAACCTGCTCGTAAGACTTCATCCTTATTGCCACATCTGTATTGTCTTTGCTCATAAATTTAATTATTTCCATGAATAGATTTGGTGATGATCATTAGCCATGAATACACTATGCATATATTGCAATAAACAACCGCCACGTATAGGCAAAAGTCAGTGTGCCGATTGCAGGGTGCAATTAACTAAGATGGAGCGCATTAGAGTAGCCCGTAGAAGAGTGGCTGGAGTGTGCATTAAATGCGGTGATAAAAGATATCTCAATTTTGTTGAATGTGAATATTGCCATAATATAAATGCAGCTAGACGTCGCGTTGTACAGCACAACTTAAAATTGGAAACATTAAATGCATATGGTGGACTTAGATGTGCTTGTTCGAAATGTCCATATGCTATCGCAATTCCTGCCATTCAATTTGCCACACTTGACCATATAAACAATGATGGCGCCAAACACAGAAAAGAGGTTGGTGTTGGATCACATTCAGGTAAGACATTCTATAGATACTTGAAGCAGCAGGGATTTCCGTTTGGATTGCAAGTAATGTGTTTCAATTGCAACTCTGGACGTCAATTAAATGCTGGCATTTGTCCACATATGGGTGACGAATCACCCATAAATCTTCTTTAGCCTCTCATATTCCTGTCTCTCACATTCCTGTCTCTTAGTCAACTTTTGTGCGTTATCGCTCAGTCTAATGGCCATTTCAATTTTAGACTCTGGGCGATAGCCAGACAATAACAATTCCACGTCTGTGTCGCCATAGTTGGTTGATACTTCAATTTTTAATTCTAAATTGCGCCAACGTCCGAGTCGAACCTTGTCCTCAGCGTCGCCAATGATATCTTTGATCTCATTCAATGTGATATATCTACCAAAATTATGATAGATATCACGCACCCATTCGGTATTTTCTTCAGCCATTCCGCATCTCCTTGATCAATTGTTCTCCACGTGTTCGATTTTTGCAATTTCGACACCAGAAACGGTCGGGTAGTGGTAGACCCCGTTCTCCCTTTGGGGCACGACTCCCACGTAATTCATGGCACCAAGTTGTATCACCCTGAGCTAAACATTGCGCCGTATCTTTTAACAGTTTGAATAATTCTTCGCAACGTTCTAAATCAGCCGATGTCATCTGGGTGGCGGATGGCTCGGTAGGTTGGAAGAATTGGAACATTGTCATCACTGAGCCTTTGATATTTAAAATTAACAATCTTGCCAATAAGTTTCTCATCGTCCCATAACTCTTGTCGCAATGCTTTGGTCAGCCCTTCGCCAGTGCCCATGCCGAATACTGGACCAGTTGGCTTGCCTTTGACAAGTAAACGGCATTCAAGTTTGCCGAGAGATCCGACCAACCAGCCTTCTCCCTCAACCTTGCCAACGATCATTGCTTCTGCGTCTTCAAATGGCTTGATTTTGGTGATGTCGGAAGTTTTCTTATTAGTTGGTGCCTTGTCCAGACGACGGATAATAGCTCCGTCACAACCAAGGGTAGTCACGAAATCACCAGCTTCTTTGTCAAGGAATTCTTGGGTTGGGTCGATCACCACCCGCGAGCTCACAATCCTTAATACACCATGACTGAACGAATGTGTACTATGAGACTGCATCATGTTTCTTAAATGTTGTAGCCGATCTTCATAAATAGTATGCGGGTCGTCATATTCATCACTGGCGGCACAATCAAACATCACATATACCAATAAACCTTTTTCCGGTTCGCGACCATCATCCGCATGGAATAATTTCTGAACCGCCTGGAAGTCCATGCGGCCATAACTGTCAAACACTACAACTTCACCATCAATCGTAGTGCCTGACTGCAGTTTGAGACGTGTGATTTCCGCCTTGATCGACTGAAAGCCTTTCCATTCTTTGCCAGTCCTGGATAAAAGAGTGACTGCGCCGCCTTCACCAATGCGAGCGATCGTACGTCCTCCATCCATTTTGGGCTGTAATGCCCATCGGCCCTTAAGAGATTTAAGCTCTTTAAAAGGCTTGGCGAGCGGAATCGAAAATAGAGCAATCGTGCCCGGCATAACCTTGTTTACATCCTTGGCGCCGACGCTCAGGCGCAGATCTTGCTTGATAATACGCTCGGTCCACTTCACTTCTACCGAACTACACAATCCGAGAAAGGAAGCGATGGCACTTTTAGCCGCATTACCAGTCAGCGTACGATCCGACAAGGGGACGAGCAAATGTTCTTCCAAATATTTGAACCAATCGTCCTCATCCATGGAAGCTACCTGGGCCGGTGCTGGCGATGGTACCTGCTTAATACCAAAGGTGATCGCTGGAGAAAGAGCATAGTTCAACAACTTACGCATCTCGGGTGAATCACCCTTTTTCATCGCTTCAAGACGCGCATTACCCAACGGAGCGGCCTCAAATTTTTCTAGCTGTTTGACTAATTCATTCATAATTCTCCAGATTGGGGACAATCCACTACATGTCCGCACAAAGCGGCTCGATCTTCCCATCTCCAATTTCTCGTAAGATGGTCACATTCACAAACTAACTTAGTTGGCTTAGTTGCGCCATCGGCATACACTATATGACATTCATCGCTTAATACGTAGTACATAACTGCCTTCTGGCGATAGTGGTCGATCGTTATTTGCACGATTTGTGCCATGATATCGTCGGCACACATAATTCTAACTGGAATTACCCTTTCTAAGAAAGTTTCTCCTTCATGTTCCCAAACACCCTTTCCAGGAGTAAAGATGGTAAGTCCACCCGTAAGCTTTTGCACTTTAGCGTCCCAGTTCTTATGATGTTTCGTGCGAATGGGCTTGATTGTGTCGCCATACATCGTTGGCACTAATATCTCATAAAGCTTCATTTGTGAGCACTCTCGGTGGCGCCACATATAACGCAGCCATTTACATATATCGGATGGGACCTAAATTGATGGTTCGGCGCTGGAGCGGGACGTGTCGAAGCTTTATTTGTCATACCTTTTAGATTTCCAATCGTTATGTGGAACACTGGGCGACTGTCAGGGGGCCTAGATTGGACACTTGTTCGTGGGAGCCCCAACCCTAGTCGAAGTAGTTCCAACTCCGCACTCATTGCATTTACCCAATAATATTTGCCATCGTCATGGACAAACGGATTATATTCAAAATTAATAGGCAGGCCATCATTTAGGCCCCATAGTGTTAAGTCTATTGGAACCTCATGGCGAATAACTGAAATATGTGGCGCATATTTCTGATGATTAAGTCCCACTGGCGTCAAGGCTCTAGCAACCGCAACTATTCCTGGATCTACTTCGACTATAAGCTTATGCCCGGTTGAGTCGTGGGTGTAACGTAATATACCAGTTGAGTCATGCCAACCATTCATGTGGCTTTATTCATCTCTTCAGCAGATAGCACGTGTGTGCCTTCAGGTATGGCGAAATACCATGCCTGCTCCACGCCTTCAGACTCTCTCACATTCAGGCGATGGGACTCAGCTTCATCTTCGGTATTGTACGGTCCGTTAGAGCCATAATATTGACCAGCAACCTTCCACATCACATAGTATTTATTCATATCACCGTTGCTTAGGGCGAGTAAGCTTCCTCTCCCTCAACTTTGCGCGTCCGCAAGTTTATAGATAGTGGTTTCAATAACCTAAACGATGGCTTCCTTCTAGGATTAGATATCTACTTTAACTTCACGAACGCCAATTGTGAATTCGTTGCCATCCACCGTCAGCTTATTATCTTCGCGGCTAGTGAACTCTGAAAACCACCGCTTCGCAAGTAGAACCGAGAACTTGGTGCGTTGAATGTCTCCACGAACAGTCGCGAGCGCGCCCTTCTCAGCCTTAATCTGCAAATCTAGTTTGGCCAGCTTATCCGTCTTACTAGACCCGGCGCGCACGAGGGTTGCGACAGCCTTAACCAAGCCGTTGGCCACCAGTTGACCACTGACCGTCAAAACCTTCTTGGAAGCGACCTTAGTCTTCACCTCTTCGACCTTAGGCAAGGATGACAGCCCCTTGATCTTAATCTCGAACTCCTTCGCCATATAAAAGTCGGTGGCGTCGAGCTTCTCGGTCGGAGGGTTGAATCCAGACTTCGTAACCCCCTTCTCTTTAAGGAACTCTTCCTGCTCGTCGGTCAAGTTCAGACCAAGACTGCGTTCAGTGAGTGGTTCAAGTTCATTGCGTGCGAAGTTGAGGGCCTTGATGTTCGCCATTAACTCCATCTCTTGGAAGCTGTTGACGCAAAGTACCTTGGCAGATGTCTTCCCATCGGCAATCTTACGATTGATGACCGGAATACGATCGAGGTTCAGTGTGTAGCAGCGGCCCTTATAGTGTCGATTGTGTTCGGCGTCGATCACACCCTCAGCGAGGAATCGGTCGTAAGACGCCTTGGACAGCGTGACCGGGAGCCTCTGCACATTTAGGAAACCATCCTTTACCAGTGCGTAGTTGCGCCACACGTAGGTGTCGAAGGTGTTCTCCAAGCCAAGGTACTTTGCGTCCTTTCCGAGCTCGATCGTGCCGTCAATTTTGGCTCGAATAGACAGGTTGAGCTTGGTGTCATTCCACACCAGTCCGGTCATCGGGACACGCGTATCCTTCTTAGCCTCGAACTTAGGGAAGTCTCCCTTGGTCTTGGTGCCAACTCCTACCTTATGGTATTCGAAATCGTCGTGATAGGGGTAGAATTCCGCTTCCTCGTCGTTCATAAGAATGTCGAGCGCATCCAAAAGGCAAAATACATCGGGCTTTGGAAGATAATTCTTGACGCGGCCAGCTGAGAAACGCTTATTTTCGGAGCCGATTGCCTCAAGAATACTTTGTTCGACCGCACCATACTCGGCATTGGTGAAGGCATTATTCACTCGATCGATTACTGCCTTATCGCCGATTACAGAGAGGACGTCAAGAGCAACATCGGTCTTAGTGCACTGAGTGAGTACGTATGCTGCCGCATACATTGCTTTAGTAAACGTCTCTTCACCTACATTGGATAGTGTAACGGACTCGCCATTCTTCGGTTTCTTATCCGATAGGACGTAGAGATTCTCGTTGGAATTCTTGGTAGGGGAGAATGCAACCGCGCCATTCTCGACGGCATAGAGATTGACTGTACCTCCGCTCAACGAGAACACCGCACCACCTTCGGAGGCGGGTCTAACCAGAAGCTCGACTAGCATCTTCGGCTCCGAGTCACGCGACTTGTCCATGAACTTCTGGTAGGCGGTCGGAAAATCAGACAGCTTGCTGGAGTGAATGAGGGCGCCCGACAGTTGCGACGCCATGTCCGAGAGGAGTTCCTTGTTGTAGTAGTTGCCGTAGCCGACGAGCAACGAAGACGCAATCTCGCCAGACACGTTGGCAATGGCGGCCTTGATCGCCTTGATCTCCTTCTCATAGGGATGCACTGTCGGATATCCGTCAGTCAGGAAGCAAAGCGCGAACCCATTACCGAGCGGCTTCAGATCCTTGACCACCTGCTTAGTGTCATCCAGGATCTCAGAGAAGCACGTCGAGCCTAGAGTTGTGCTGTTAGCGTCGAGAACCTTATCGATATTGTCGAAGTCCGCCTTGCCAGCGATCTTTAGACCCTTGAGAGGAAATCGAAATTCACCGGGGCTCGAAAAATATCCAACAGTGACAGTATCACCATTTGGTACTGTCCGCAGACGCGCCTTGAGATCGACGATGAGGGTGTCCAGCACACCATACATCGAACCTGACCGGTCATAGATGAAAATATGATTAAGCCCCTTCGGAAGCTTAACCTCCTTCGCCCCATTCTTTACAACTTCCTGTTCAACGAGGTACAACGAATTATTAATTTCAATATAGCGCATTGGCTCTTCCTTATTTACACGACATTTGTGGGGACTACTAGAGAATTATATCATAACAGTATGACATTTACTTATTGTTATAGTACTTGGTCAAATCACACTCGAAATGGCAGGTGACGTCACCGCACCCACACTTGACAATATCTGTGTGGTTACTACGTTTATATTCACCGCGTTTCACGCGACTGTTACGGACAGCCTCGGCATGTTTCATGGTCGCAATGGCAACTTTGGTTAAGAAGTATCCGCCAGATCTGCCCATGTAGACCAACTTAGTTTTAATATCATATAGTTTCATGCATCACCTCAATATGACCGATCGTCGCGATTATATTCAGCATCATCATCTTCATGCTGCTGTATCTCAGGTTTTACAACAATTGGGTCTGTGTCAAAAAATCTTACGCCCTCGCACCACACTCTTACATAGCTATCTGAGCTAGTACCGCACGTGGTGCATCCTGAGTCAGTGTATTCTACGACACTGCGGAAGTTAATAAGTTTCGTGTCGGTAATCTTGGCGATTTCCTCTAAACGGTCATACTCGATTTCATATCCCCTCACCCAAAATTCTAAAGTCTTAGCAGTATGATTCTCGCTATATCGCTCAACATTTCCGAACTGTTGGCTGATTAACTGGTCAAATATGTTCTTAGACATAGTACCCCAGGCAGAGCGAATTAGAATTGCTAAACGACTTCTAATTGACAACATTTCTCCACATGACTATTTTTAATAAATGTACAGGCTGCCATCGCAAATTACCAGAACATGACTTCAGTTTTAAAAACAAGTCTACTGGCTATAGACAATCCAAGTGCAAGAAGTGTTATAGTAACATTTTGAAAGTCCATTATATGCTGAATAAAGAGGGTTATATTCATAAATATAAGTATCGAGCTAAACAAATCAAATCCAACATTGCTTCGATCAAATCGAGTAAACCATGTCTAGACTGCGGTGTCGCGTATCCATATTATGTTATGGATTTTGATCATCGACCGGGTGAACTTAAGACTGCTGACATAAGTGTAATGATTAGAGCAAAAATGGCATATAATTCGATTTTGACTGAAATATCTAAATGTGACTTAGTATGTGCAAATTGCCATAGGGTACGCACATTTATACGTTCTAAACGCCCCCTGAGGGCCTCGAACCCCCGACCTTCAGAGTAGAAATCTGACGCTCTATCCATCTGAGCTAAGGGGGCTACTGGGGCAGGAGATTAGTATTCGCGTGATATGGTTACATGTACGGCTGGGGACTTATTCTCAAATGTTTCGGTAAAGATTGTGACTACCCCTAAAGCGCGCATCCACGCTCGCGGATTGCTCTTCTTGGTTGGTTTAAAGATGGTTTCGCTTGGCACTTCGAATTTGACCGTGGAGGCTGGAATGCATGCGCCGCGATAATGTACAGTCCACGGCAGACCATGCGCGACGCCGGCCTTGCGGAAATGTACTAAGACCACTCGCGCCCTTATTTTGTTGGTAGACATTCGTGATTTTTAGCCATGGAGCACTCGCAGCTTGGCGAGGGTGGATAATATAGCAGATATAGAAATGCTGAGAGCGAGACAAATACTAAGAAGATCAAAAGCGCTAAGTCTTGCTCTTTACGGTACTCATTCATGACTTTAACCCGAATGCTCTATCAACCACTGTATCTTATCTTCATCACTCATTCGAGTGTGGGTAGCAGATAATGTAGCTCTTGGCGTCGTTTTTGTCATTGAACGTCTCGCAGCGAACCACCGACTTCTGTTGGTCCGCCAATAGGACAAACTGTTCTTCGCGATTGCAAATGGGGCAGTCAGCCCAGACGTTACGGAATTCGGGATCAGGGTGCGGATGGGTGCTCCATCCTTCTACTACTTTCATGGTCATCTCCATTAGACGAATGCTACTTTCCTACCCTTCGCGACTGTGGCTACATTATGAAGATTGTTTAGCATCGAAGATGCGTCACGCAGATCGCCCAATGTGACAGTTGACAAGCCGGGTGCATCTGAAATTATCTCGTAATCATCGGGGGTGTCATCTGACACCCCGCTCCAGTCCAACAACGTATTGACCACTTTGAGGAGCAATTCAATCTCCTCCACCTTAACCTCATTCGACATTATGTATGCTTCTCCCAGTTACTTTGAATGATCAAAAAGGGCCATGGGACGATTATAAGGCGCATGGTCGCGATTTTCTTGAGAGAGTTCATCACGCTTTTTAATGTATTCTCCCCAAGCGATAATCGCCTTGGCCTCGGCGCGCTGCCCTTCCCACGCCTGCTGAAACGCCTCGTTTACGCGATTCAGTTCAGCACGGGCGTGGGAGAATGTGACAACTGCCTCGTCAAGTTCCCTTGCTGCTTTACGATGTTCTATAGCCGCACCGCTGCTAAAACAAATCACTCCACCAAGAACTAGAGAGGTAGCCCACCCGGCATACCAAAACTTGGTACGGACCTGTAGGCGATCCAAAAGAAATTGGGACACGATCACCGGACGATCTTCTTTCTTTGTCATCAATTATCCTGTGGACGCATATTACTGAGGAATTCTTCCAGAGACAGCCCGGCAAACCCATCATTCTTACGATAAAGCTCGATAGCGTTCTTTACCCATCGTGGAACCCATGCTTGTCCTATCATTTTATCAGCCTTGAGTCCCTGACGAATCAATATGTCTCTCAGCATGGCATCCATGTTGATTTTCACATATCCACCGATCGCCGGAGTTCGTTTGCGTTCCATGGCTACTTCTTCTTTTCGGCCTTAGCAACAGCCTTGGCAACGATTGCCAGATTCTCCTTGGCAATGCGGCCCATAAGACGAGCGCGCTGATGAGCAGCCTTGGGTTCGGGTTCAGTACGATTCAAGACCTCCAGCTTTTGCTGGGTAGTCAATTTGTCGTATCGCTCCTTGCGAGCGGCGGCAGACTTCTGACGATTCACACGGTTATAGCTGGGCTTCATGATTTCCTCAGAACGGCGGGGTGGGTTCAGGTTCAGGGTAAGGGTATGGGTATGGCAGCGGGGGCGTTATGTGCGGGACGGGGATTTCTATTTCCTGTGTAACCCTACGTCTACTCGGAGTGGGAAGGTCATACACTCTGGCACAGCGAGCGCACACAGGTATCTTCTCACCTGGATGACGCTCTTCATTATAATCACAAATGTAACAGGCTCTCATTTAAGCCTCTTAAGCACGATTCGCCGCATTGTAACAAACAACACTGCAATCGCAATGCCACCGGGTAGTAATATAAGACCGACCAATACTATCGTTTCGGTCTTATTCGGCTTCGGTCCGAATATTACGGTTGAGGCTCGCTTTGAAAAGCTTAACAGTGCGATGCCCAATTGCGCTGTGTACATCCTTGCCTTCAACAAGTTCGCCTTTACCTTCTCTGAGCACATCTTCCACCATTGCACTAATAATGTCACGCATAGAATTGATAGTACGCTTCTCTTCGGGCATCTTATCTAACACGTGCTGCAAACGAACATCGGTCACCCATTCGTCGGCGATTGCTTTAGCATTGTCGAGTACAGCTAGTTTCGCCGGATCGACAACTTTGCGCACACTCGTTGTCTCGCGCCACTCGGGGCGCTTGTGTTTTGCAATCACCCGGTCCCCGTTGTTCGCGCGCAACTCTATTAGCGGTCTGGCGACGACGCCTTCGGCGATCTTGTCCGCGCCACACCCATTCCGGATTGCCTGTGTGGAGAAAGCGTCTCGTTGCGCATCCAATGCCTCAACGGTAGCAGGAATACGAACATAGTGCACAAAGTCAAATCCTAGATCTAGAGCAACCTTCTCGGCCTTAGGTACACTGAGCCACAAGTTGCCAATTTTTACGTCGAAGGCAACAAACTTGAGCTCTTTCCCGTAGGTATTAGACATACCTTGACATTTGCCACCATATGCTTCGCCAAAGACAATGACCTTATCCATGCCCAATCTAGTGAAGGCTTCAGACAACTTATCCTTGTCAAATAAGCTAACAAATTTTTCGTATTTCTCCCCACCAGAGAAAAATCCGACGCCCACTTGAGGCTTCCCATCACACCCCTCGCATGGTAGCCCTAGATTTTGCGCACTGCCTCCACCACCGCCACATTCGGCACAGGGAGTGAGTCGGAAAGATACATGGGCGCTCGTGCCATGAATCTTTTCCATGGCATAACACTCCTTGAAAAGGAGTATTTCTTGGTTCTTGTACAGGTTCTCTATATGTAAGTATCCCATTATCAACTCACGTTTGTAACTGCGTATAGGGGGTATGTTCCCCGAACAAACACACTGCTTAAAACTTCTGGAGCACGAGATACTGCGAAACATCGTTTAAGATCAATGTCATCATAATTCAAGCTCCATCCGGCATCTTCTAGCTCATCTCTTAGGCTGCCCATGCTATCATAAGTCGCTTGTAGTATAGCTGCGATGCCGTCTATTATGTCGTTTTCGACATGAACATGAAGCTCGTCAAGCTTGACACCACATTCTGGGCAAAATTTACACTGCGTCTTAATCGCACCATCAGCCTTACAGTCTCCTAGATGCCCGTCGTCTTCGTCAATATCTTGACCAAATACCCTAGCGAGGCTCTGCAGTGCATCTAGCACAGAGTCAAATCCTTTAATGTGGCTAATAACCATGCAGGACATGCTCTGGTCCTCTGCATACCCTTGATAGAGCCATAGTGTTTTGACCGGCTTTTTCTTCATAGTTGCTCCTAAAATTTTGCACCCCATATTAGCCAATACTAATATGATTAGATGTGTGGGTCCGTAACTGGACTAGGACCCCATCTCCACGAATGATCGTCGCAGGCCGATATATCCACACCAGATTCAACCCTGGCGTTTGTACTATACCACCAACCGGACCTTAACTAGTCTAACCGGCTGAAGTGATGTACTGCGCAAATCCGAATAGTGGTTCGACGCAGCGTTGTGTCTCTTCCCCATAGGTGCATTCTGGGATCGGGGACGGTTTCTTACAACAACTGCTTCGCGAGTTCGTATAAAACAATATTTCCCGCTTGTGAAGTATTCAAACAAAATCCAACTCCCGGCATTGGAATGCAAACAATCATGTCTGACACATGAAGGATTTCCTCTGGGACGCCGGTAGTTTCGTGACCAAGCACCAACATAATCTCCTTGCCCCTCTCTACCCTTAGCTCCGACAATGGGATTGCTCGCTCATCTAACTCTAACGAAATAAGTGGAATGTTTTTTGCTAGCGTATATTCGAGAAAAGAGCTTGGGTTGGAATGTTGCCTGATATTAATCAGGCGGTTAAGACCACCAGATAGACTAACCATATCTCGATAGCTGGGTGCGGCGCCAATGATGTGCAGATCCATTGCTCCGAAACAAGCCATCGCACGGATGATAAACCCAATATTGCCATCACACCGAAAATTTATAGTAGCAACGGATATGGGGATGGTCTTGGCGCCAAGAGCCTTAGCCATATGTCGCTCAGCGCGAGTTTTTCTCTGGAGAAGAGGCGAGAATACATTCCCACTCTGTAAGACCTGCATATGAATTACCTCCATCAGCTAATTTACGGTACAATTGCTGCACCTCAATGACCCATGGCTCAACAAAAGCCATGTAATAAGGTGGCCAATCAGGTTCTTTCGGCACCCACACCCTAATACCAGCCTCTCTGAGTGTTAGCACCTTGTCCATGCGCAAATAACCTAGCGTAACCATCCCCGGTGGACCTTGATGCAATTTTGCCTCCGATCTTGCGAAATCAGGATGCAGTGGATCGTGCAAAAATCGTGCCATAATGGGATTGGTGAGACTTGAACTCACGACCTTGCGCTTAAAAGGCGCTTGCTCTAACCAACTAAGCTACAACCCCAAAACACCTAAATCATATTAAGTTGCACGTATCGGATTTGAACCAATGTTTCCACTCTGTACGAATGGTATCCTAGACCTCTAGATGAACGTGAACTTCTCTATAGATGGGTACTATTCGAATCATAGTTAGTATCCCATCTGTATTGCGAGAATGGAAGTTGCAGGAATCGAACCTGCTTGTATTTCTACGTCCGATTTACAGTCGGGTGTCAAGTCCGTAAGACGGAACTTCCGTAAATACTGCGCCCCAAACACCACCTCAACACCTCAAACGGTTGGTCAGTCTTATCCATGCGCCGGCCAACAGACACATGGGCTCGTGACTCTGTGGGTTTATAACGTGGCAGGTGCCACACTTAACAGTTTGTCACTATTTAGTACTCGTCTCGGCGTCTCAACCCGTCCGGATTCAACCCCGGACTAGCCACCTCTTCACTGGATGGCCCCAACTCCCCTGCGCAGTACCAGGGATTCGGTTCAAGTGTTATGTAGCTAGCGGAGGGCCGGTGCCCAGAGGCAATCGCATTTAATACTTGGGGCGGGTAGTGCCAACCGGTATGGTCAGATCCAGCGCTATGACTCTATCCGCAAATTGAAGATAGGACAATATTGATGCATCATCCATAAGCCGCAGATCACCAGCGGTAGATGATACGTTATCCAGATATGTTACATTAATTTGAAACAATCTGAGCGCTATTTCAATGCGATCAATCATAAACGTACACTCCAATTTAACCAAGGCAGCAACGATGGGAGTGGCTCCTGTACCCCACATTCGCGTGTAATCCTGCTGTACATCTACCTTCGCAGATTCAACTCTGCCACGTGAGGTCCCTCTCCCGAGCGTGTACACCCGGATCAGCCATGGCGCCATATGCGTGGTGACGGTCTGCAACTAGCGTCACTCCTAGTATCTTGTGAAAACTGTAATGCGGATACAATAACATAATTGCTACAGACTCGTCGGCCTGCTACCATTTTGCATGAAAACTTGTTCAAAATGTAGCAGCAGTGCCGGCCCATTTAAGGGAAGTTGCAACTATTGTCAAAAATGTCAGAGTGAGTATTTCAAAGCTCGTTATCAACTAAAATACAAAGACAGTGTTAAGGAACATAAAAAGCAGCACATTAGAACTATTGTTGCCTATATTCAACAAGTTAAAGATGGCAAACCATGTTTAGATTGTGGGAAGCTATACCCATATTATGTAATGGACTTCGACCATGTGCGAGGGGAGAAAATATGTAATCTAAGCAGAGCTCGTGCACACAATCTTTCATTGGAAAATGTCAAAGCGGAAAT
>JANXME010000014.1 GCA_025354785.1 Actinomycetes bacterium
TCGGCAATTTTTAGCAAAGCGCGCTGACGCTGGCTGGGCGTGGAATCTCGCCATCCAACAAAAGCCTTTGCCGCAGCGCTTACAGCGCGATCTACATCTTCCGCGCCTGATTTTGGAGCCTGCGCGTAAACTTCTCCGGTGGTCGGATTGGTAATAAGAGTCGTCTCACCCGAGACGCTCGCAACCTCTTGGCCATTGATGAAATTGGAGAAGGTTTGCATTAAGACTCCTACTTTCTAGAGAGATGGGAAAAAAGAGTAGCAAGCGCCATTGAGGTGAGGCTACGCCAACTCTCAGCGCTTGGGTAGCCCTGGATACGAATTAGCCCCTTTTTGATGCAAAATTGTACGGATATCGTCGCTAAACGCCTCGAAAAGTACGGATTCCTTTGCTTTCGCCTCCGGAGTGCGAGAGAGTATGCCCCATGACATCGACTCGGAGCCCAAAGGCATCGGTCAAGGCGCGGCCTGTACTAGATGACACCTCGCGCGCCATCATCGAACAACTTCAAATAGATGGTCGAAAGCCCTATGCCGCAATCGGAGCCGCGATTGGTCTATCAGAGGCAGCGGTGCGACACCGGATTGCCAAGTTAATTGAGTCAGGGGTTATGCAAGTTGTTGCGATCACCGATCCCTTAACAGTGGGCTCATATCGCATGGCAATGATCGGGATAAAGGTTGAGGGAGATTTGATCGAAGTCGCCGATCAACTCTCTCATTTTAAAGAGGTTGATTATGTGCTCGTTACATCTGGTGGTTTTGATGTGATGGCAGAAGTTATTTGTAACGATGACGAGCACTTGCTCGATCTTCTACAACGCATACGTGCAATTCCGCAAGTGCGAAGTACGGAGAGTTTTATTTATCTGAAGTTGCGAAAGCAGCTTTACAACTGGGGAACCTAAAATGGCAACAACGAGCACCTTCGACAATGTTCAATTCTTTGATTCTGACCTGGAATCAAATTGGTCGAGCCGCGCCAAAGAAAACTTATGGATGCATTTTTCTCGCATGGGCGCTTATGAAGATGGTGGCTCTATTCCAATCATCACCAAAGGTGAAGGCGCCTATATTTACGATGATCGCGGCAAACGCTACTTCGACGGTATCTCCTCGCTCTTTACCGTCCAACTTGGGCATGGCCGCCAAGAACTTGCTCAGGCATACATGGATCAAGTGAAAGAGATCGCATACTTTCCAATCTGGTCATACGCACATCCGCGCGCAATAGAACTAGCAGAGCGTCTTACGGCTTTAACGCCAGGTGATCTCAACCATGTCTTCTTCAGTTCATCAGGCGGCGAAGCGATTGAGACCGCTGCCAAATTGATAAAGCAATATTTCAAATTGACTGGCAAACCAATGAAGCACAAAATTATTAGCCGCCATGTCGCCTACCATGGAACCACCCAAGGGGCTCTATCCATTACTGGCATCCCAGCCGCCAAGCAATTTTTCGAACCGCTGATCGCCGGCCATCACAAAGTGCCCAACACCAATTTCTACCGAGCTCCTCTCAATCATCGAGATTCCTTTGAAGAATTTGGTCAATGGGCGGCAAATCGCATTGAAGAGGCGATTATTTTTGAAGGCCCTGAAACGGTAGCCGCTGTTTTTATTGAGCCAGTTCAAAATTCAGGCGGATGCTTTCCGCCTCCCCCCGGGTATCTACAACGGGTCAGAGAGATTTGCGATCAATATGACGTAATTATGGTCTGCGACGAAACCATAAATGCCTTCGGCAGAATTGGCGAATACTTTGCATCGACTCGTTATGACATTGTTCCAGACATAATCACCTGCGGAAAAGGGATGACATCCGGCTACTTTCCCATGGGCGCCATGATTGCTAACGAACGCCTATACGAGCCTTTTCGCAAAGGCACCAATTCTTTTCTGCATGGGTTTACCTTTGGCGGACACCCGGCCGGAGCAGCCGTGGCATTGGCAAATCTGGATCTATTTGAAAAAGAGAAAATCAACGACAATGTTCGCAAGAATGAAGGCAATTTCCTGGCAACTTTAGAGAAGCTCTACGACTTGCCCATAGTAGGAGATATCCGCGGCGCTGGATATTTTTATGGAATCGAAATGGTCAAAGATACGGCCACCCGCGAAACTTTCTCCAGCGAGGAGAGCGAAAAATTGCTCCGTGGCTTTCTCTCCAAAGCCCTCTTTGACAATGGCCTCTACTGTCGAGCCGACGATAGGGGCGATCCCGTGATTCAACTTGCGCCTCCCCTATTTTGCGACCAGAGCCATTTCGATGAAATTGAATCCATTTTACGAACAGTTCTCACCGAAGCTGCTTCCATAATTCTCTGATGGAGGTGCCTTGAACCTTTGGTGGTCGCTCGTAGATCGCCCAATTTTTGCACTCCAAAATCTCAACCAAGAATGGGATGTAGCGATCGTTGGGGGTGGTTTTAGCGGGCTATGGACGGCCCATCACTTATTGGAATCAATTCCAACCCTAAAGATTGCAATTTTTGAAATGGACAAAATCGGCACTGGAGCCAGCGGCCGCAATGGCGGTTGGGTTTCGGCTCTCTACCCTAAGAGTGATGGCGAACTATCGAAGAATTTTTCTGTTCAACAAATATCTGATCTTCATAACCAACTAGAAAGCGCAATCGATGAAATAGGCGCCTTTGCGGCGAAAGAGAAGATTGAATGTGGTTTTCATAAAGGCGGAACCATGACAATTGCAACTAACGTTGGGCAGTTGCAGCGATTGCAGGGCGATCCTGGATATCTGGATCGCGAAGATACAATCTCGAGAATTTCGATGCGCTCGGCGGTGGGGTCCACTTATTCCCCACACTGCGCAGCGTTTAACCCTGCGGCCTTCATATGTGGCCTAGCAAGTTCTCTGGTAACGCGTGGCGTTGCCATCTTTGAGGACCACGCAGCGATCATCACTGCCAACAGAGCTTTGCTGGTAAGGGGAGAAGCTATATCTGCCAAGTTTGTGGTCAGAGCGGTGGAGGCTTATTTAGTAAATACCCGCTTGCAAATCCCCGTCTATTCCTTAGTCGTAGCTACCGATCCTTTGTCGGAGGAGACGCGAGAAATAATTGGTATACGAAATCGCGAGACTTTTGCCCAAGCTTCACACTTGGTTACTTACGCCCAACTCACCAGCGACAATCGACTCGTGATTGGCGGGCGCGGGGCTCCATATTCTTGGGCATCGCGGCGTAGCGATCGGCTAGAGTCACGGGCAAAAGATCACGCGCGATTGCGAAGCATGGCAATGCGATGGTTTCCTATTTTGAAAGAATCTGATTTTTCACATGCCTGGGGCGGCGCAGTTGGCATAACCCGGGATTGGTCTCCATATGTTCGGTTTGAAAGTAACTATGGCGAAATGGGAGGGTACGTGGGCGATGGAGTGAGCCTTTCATATCTGGCTGGCGCAGCAATGGCAGATTGCATCTTGGGTAATGAGAGTAGCCGCTCTAGATTGCCTTTTGTCCAATGGAAAAATAGAGAATGGGAAAGGGAACCGTGGCGCTGGGTTGCCACAAATCTAGCCATCACGGCAACATTTCTAGCTGACCGAGAAGAGCAGTTGACTCAAAAACCAAGTCGCATTGCGAAATCTCTCTCCTTTCTATTGAAACGATAAATGCGATGGATATTCCTGTAGTTCTACTTAGCGGCGGCAAGAGTTCTCGTTTTGGGGCCGACAAGTCGAAGGTGGACTATCACGGGCGGCCTCTTATCGAGCAAGTCATCTCAACTTTCCCAGTCGAAACCGAGTTCATCATTGTCGGGCCTAAATTCAACTTATCCGAAAGCTCTTTTACCTTCACTCGTGAAGTTCCAGCAGGTGGCGGTCCAGTTGCAGCACTAGCAGCTGGAGTAGCGCTGGTTAATGCCAAATATGCGGCAGTAATTGCTACGGATCTTCCCTTTGCTGGAAAGGTAATTCAAGAACTAGTTCAACATCTTTCCCCGACCCAGGACGCGCTCATTCCATTGGATTCATCTGGGAGGCTGCAATCTCTCTGTGCAATTTACCGAGTCGACTCGCTACGAGATGCGCTCATCTCGCTCGGTTCCCTGGATGGCAAATCCATGCGAGCGCTGATTTCTCTCCTGCAAATCAAGGAGATTGACTTAGGTGAGGATTTTGCGAGTAGCCTTTTAGATATCGACGCACCAGCTGACCTGCAAGCCGCGCTACGGTTGGCGGTTTCGCGAGAAAACGAAGAATGACTGAAGGGAAGGAAATTCCAATGCAAGATTGGATTGATGCAGTTCGACGCGAGCTCGGCGTAAGCGCCGAAGCGGAAGTGGATGCAATTTTAGATGTGGCGCGCGACGCCGCGCACGCCGTGGAGCGAAAAGCAGCGCCAATGACAACATTCTTATTGGGCTATGCTGTGGCCAATGGCGCAAATATGAAAGAGGCAATTGCCAAGATTGAAACGCTTGCGAAGAATTGGCCGCCTAAGGAGTGAATTCATTTCGTGAATTAAGTTGG
>JANXME010000026.1 GCA_025354785.1 Actinomycetes bacterium
CGAGTGGGCGACGCAGAGCGCTCTTTGACAATTCTATACACGTGGTCGACATCGGCGTCCCCACTTCGCGGCGCGCAAACGATGCGCCACCGCCATCTGCTCATCGCCTGTGGGCAGTCGCGGACAAGATGATGTCAAAGATCGCAGATGGCTTCCGGCACATGGCGATCTGGCCGCCACCACAGTCCCGGCCATCGTAGCTCGCAACTATTCTTGCCAAGATGGCGGCTTCGCCGCCCAAACCGCATTACAATCAGGAACGTCCGCACCAATCCTTGGGCAATCGTCCGCTTATGCCACCTCCCGGACCTGCACCGGACACAAGCAAACCCATCATCCGAATCGACCATCTCGACGGCGCAGTTCACCATTACGTCAGGGCGGCGCAGGTCTAAACAAAATGGACTCAAACGGGAAATACCGCTGCAATACGATGATATTTTCAAGGATTCTCAATTGACCAGGACAATAGATTCTTAGATAGTGTATTCCGCACTCCCTACTATCACATGAAAGCACTCGTAATGTTCATTGCCGCCAAGAATCTTCAGCGTGTGCCCTGAATTAAACTGCAAAACGAGCGATGAGCCGTCCGAATCAATCGTTCCGCGTAATACAATATTTCCAACAAGCGAAACTATTCCTGTCTTTAATGATGGGACCGTGAGGACGTCCACCCCATCATCCGAAATAAGGCTAGCGCCTGATTCAATGATAATACTAATATTTTCCTGAAAATGAATGCTGACGGTGTTAACAGTGAACGAAATGGACTCTATTCCCAACCCATCAAAAATTGATGGGGGCAAGTTCTTAGGCCAAGGATACATTTAGCCTCCATTTGCTGGCGGCAGCGGAACGTGCGTCTCTGGACGTCCACCCGGTTTCATCGTGGATGGGTCAATCGGCTGCCAACCTCCGCCTTTCATAGGCTTCTCCAACTTCCAGTATCCAGTCGGATATTGTTCAGTGGGCGGCATTTTCCGCACTCGCCAACCTGGAGGAACTTCTGCGGGTGGTAACTGGGGTGGATTGGTAGGCGGCTTGAAATTAGGCGTTGGCTTTGGAGCGCCCTTTGCGGCCCGGATCCCTTCCCCCACTGCCTTGAGCCCTTCAGCTCCTTTCTCAAGCGCCTTGCCAATTACAAATTCTTCGCCGCCCATGGCGAGGTATAGGCCAACTAATCCTACCCCAGCAATCGTAACCTTCGCGCCAAAATTGTCCTTTGCTTCTTTAGTCGCTTGCTCATGGCCATCTATCAGCGCGCCGTCTGGCTGAGCTCGAATCGTTGCATTGTCGGCATCATTTTTTGCCTGGCGTTCCGCCTCAACTTGCTCATCGCTTTTATCTAGTGAACGGTTTGCCGCCTCCGGGCCAAAAGTGATATTCGCCACTTTCCTGCTCTTCTTAGGGGCGGGGATCGGCGTCGGCGCAGGCTCAGGATTTGGCGTCGGCTTGGGATCATCGCCTTTTGACGTTTCCGGTTTTTCGCCATCTAATCCAAGCGGATCGATCCGGTTTATCGGATTATTCATCACATATAGATACACATTCGGCCCATCCCCATATCCAATCGGATCTCGGCTAATGTACCGTCCAGTGACCGGATTGTAGTAACGGAACCCCACAGTTCGGACCGCACCATA
>JANXME010000048.1 GCA_025354785.1 Actinomycetes bacterium
ATATAAAGACCCGCAATGGGTAGCCGCGGCGGCCTGCGCCTTCTTTAAATCGCAAACAGGGCGCGCCAAAGTGGTGATGATTGTGTTGTAATAATACCATCCGACGCCCGAAGCCAAAAGAATTATGATGGAAGAACGAACAACTCTGCGCCTAAATTCACGAAGGTGCTCGAGAAGCGGCATCCGACCGCCAGTGGTGGCCGCCATAGAAATTACTTCTCCGCGCCGCCTTCGGGGTCAGCCTTCTTGTCCTCCGGGTTTAACTCTTTCATTTCGCTCTTGAAGATTCGCATGGACTTCGCCAAGGAGCGTGCAGAATCGGGCAGCCGCTTAGCGCCGAATAGGACAACCAGCACGAGCAGCAAAATCAGGATGTGGCTGGGTTCTCTGAGGAACATTTAAGAGATCTCCTTGCTTATAGTCGGCTAATCGAAGTTTGCCTGTTGGCTGGCCGTGGGGTAACGCTACCTCATCTCCTCGACTCCCTCTAGTTGAGCCTAACTCTCATATGCCCGCAGTGCTCGTGCGGCGCGCTGCCTAATTTGTTCCCTGAGGGATGGCGGAGAGAGAGCGACCACGTCGGCCCCAAAAGACATTATTTCGCGCACCGCCCATTCGGGGCTATGACTTGTAACAGTAGCGATTTCGGGGCGATTTTCGCCATGGCCCTCGATCGAAAACCTTTCCATTACATCCCTTGGGCGCGAGAATATATTCAAAGTGAAGATAAATGGCGCTTCGAGACCGGCTGCTGCTTCATGCGGCAGATGTTCGCCTCTTTTCTTGGCAGCGGTTGCTACCGTTCGCAATTTCTCGATTCGATCCAGGCGGAATGTGCGAAAACCCCCAGACGTGAGGCAGAAGGCATCTAGGTAATCCACGCCATTTCGGGAAATAAATTCCAACGGAGTAATTGTACGTTCGCTCATTTCGTCTCTAGTCGTTGAGTGATATGTAATCTCCAAATTCTTTCGACTTTCCAGCGCCGAAGTAATCTCGGCTCTCAAAGATGAAGATGCTGGCGTGCCGGCTTGCACCCGTAATACTGCCTGCTCCCCTATCAACATTGAAAGCCTCGAAATCAGATCAGGAATAATATGGCTCAGAGTTACATTTGAAGTTTCAATCTCCTCAAGAAGCGTCTCCAAGCCTAAAATTAACGCAAGTGCCTCATTGCGCTCCAAAGTTCGAGGACGCGCCAGTGTCTGGGCGTTCGAAATCGTGACAAATCCAGAATCAAAAGAGAGATCAATTAATTCATAGGCCGTATATCCAGGTAGCCCACACATCCAAAGAGTCATTAAGTCGGAAGTGATCTCTTCCACCGTTACTCCAAATTGAGTCGCCAATTGATCGATCGCCACACCTTGATGGGAAGTTATGTACGGGACCAAGTCCAGCAAGCGCGCAGTATCTTCAAGCGCGCTACCGCCGCCGTTCTTCATTTTAGCTCTAGACATGGGAGGCAGTCAGATCTTGCAATCTAGAAATGGTGCTCTCGCGAATATCCAAGGGAGATTCCACAATTATGTCATCGCCATGCCAAAGAATTTGGCCGACTAGTGATTCGGAATTGGTGTAAGGAACCTCACAGAGATCAAATTCGTGATCTGACGAGATCACGTTGGCGAGCCTGCGTAAAGAGTGTCCCTTCCCTAAACGGATTTTCAGTAGCGCAATGCCTGACTCATCAAAGAGATTTGAATCCAAGAATCCAAGCACATCAAAACCCACCTCCACCTCGAATGAGCCTTTGCTTTTAGCCACCTCCACCTCCCCCAAAATACGAGCCAGGCGGAAGGTACGCACAGCATTTCGGTTTAGATCGCGTCCCACCAGATACCAGTTTCCTCTTCGGCTACCTAGGCCAAATGGTTCGACCTTTCTCTCCTCGGCAACGAGTTCGGAAGAAATATATGAAAACGCAACAACGCACCTATCCATGATTGCTTGGGTCAGAGGGACGAAATTTGATGAGTCAATGTGCAATTTGGGAGATAAAGCGGGAAGGGAATCGAAATCAGAGTCGATACCCAACGAGGCAAGTTTGACCAAGGCGCTCTGCGCCGACCCCCCAAGGGCTGCGCCCCTCCAAGCTTGCGCGGCGATAGAGAGAATTGCAACTTCTACCCCCGAAAGGTCTCCCAAATTCAAGGAATAGGAATCAGGGTGAATTCGGTAACCTGATTCGTCATCAAAGAGTGGATCAAGGCTGCGAACCTCAATCTCAATTCCAATCTTTCTCAGATCATCCTTGTCGCGTTCAAACATTCGCTCTGTGGATTCATCATCGCCGAAATATCCATCCACCGTTCGAAAAATCTCGGACTTAGTTAGATAGCGACGCGTGGCCAGTAGGGCCATTGTTAAATTGATTAGCCTTTCACTCTTGCGCGATGCCATCGTACCCTCCTTTTGAAGGTCTTCTGCGCCGAGCCAGTACTTCAACTCCGGGTGCCATACGACGCGACTGAATTAGAAATCCTGTGTGGCCAATCATTCTATGTTGTGGACGAACCGCAAGTCCTTCATGATGCCATCCTCGAATTATCGCTTCACAGCTTTCAGGTTCAGTAAAACGTCCGTCACTCTTAAGTGCTTCAGCAGTAGCGGAGAGTTGGGTTGTCGTTGCAACGTAGGCCAGGAATACTCCGCCTGGTCGCAAAACCTTCGCAGAAATCTCTATGCACTCCCAAGGAGCGAGCATGTCGAGAATTACCCGGTCAAAAGCGTTATCTAATTCTTGGTCCTGTAAAGAGCCAACGGCGCAACTCCAATTTGTGGGCGCATTACCAAAATAGTTCGTAACATTGGAGGTCGCGTTCTCTGCAAAATCACTTCGCCTCTCGATGGAGTGCACGAACCCCCCTTCGCCGACAGCACGGAGCAACGAAATGGTTAAAGCCCCGCTTCCGACTCCGGCCTCAAGAACACGTGCGCCCGGGTAAATATCAGCGAAACCAAGGATCAGTGCAGCATCTTTT